>CAMWQF010000144.1 GCA_947176285.1 uncultured Porphyromonadaceae bacterium | reverse complement strand
GTCTTGTCTTGATGACGCTTGAGCAATGAGTCGAAAGCCTCATTGTTGCCTTCCGCGTAAGCTCTGACCAATTGTTCGTCGGTCATGCTTCCATAGTTTGCCATTGTCTTACTGATTAATACGTTAAGTATATTTCTTTTCGATAGGCAGTGAGTTTAGTAATTGATGTATACGATAATTTTTTACTTTTATTGTGCAAAGTTACAAAAAAAAATTACTCCCTCCAAATCCATCTCGCTTTTTAACAGTTAAAAATACTTATCATCATTGAAGAATTGCAAAATCAAGCACCTCTGAAATATTTTTAACGTAGTGAAATTCAATCCCTTTGATGTATACAGGCTCAATATCTTCAACATCTCTGCGATTTTCTTCAGAAAGCACAATATTTGTGAGTCCTGCTCGTTTGGCAGCAAGAATCTTTTCTTTTATGCCCCCGACGGGCAATACCTTCCCCCTGAGAGTCATCTCTCCGGTCATTGCTAATTTGTCGCGGACTTTCTTTCCTGTGAATGCCGATACAAGTGATGTCACGATAGTGATGCCTGCCGATGGCCCATCCTTTGGAATGGCGCCTTCCGGCACATGGATATGAGCGTTATTCTCGGTGAATGCTTCTTCCTTTATTCCAAGTTGTTCGGCATGAGCCCTGACATATTGCAATGCTAATGTAGCCGATTCTTTCATTACGTCGCCTAAGTTTCCGGTAAGAGTAAGTTTTTCACCCTTCCCTTTTGAAAGTGATGTTTCTATAAAGAGGATTTCTCCGCCGGCTGCAGTCCATGCAAGTCCGGTGACGACTCCAACGTAGTCATTCCCTTCATATACTTCTCCTACATGCTCTTCTTTCCCAAGTATCTTCCTTGCTTCAGCGGCATCTATTATTGTAGGAAGAGGTTTGCCGGTGGCTTTCAGTCTTGCAAGCCTGCGAAGAAGTCTTCTTATTGTCTTGTCAAGTTGTCTGACACCCGATTCCCGAGTATACCGCTCCACCATGAATCTGATTCCTTCATCTGATATTTGAATATCGTTTGTATCAAAACCAAGATCTTCCAATGCCTTGGGCAATAGATGCCTTTTGGCTATTTCTATCTTTTCTTCGATTATATATCCCGACACTTCTATAAGTTCCATACGATCGAGCAAAGGTGCCGAAATAGAGTCGAGAGTATTGGCGGTTGCGATGAAGAGAATGTCGGAGAGATTATAGTCGACATCTATATAATTATCGTGGAAATGAGCATTTTGCTCCGGATCAAGCACTTCAAGGAGTGCTGCTGCAGGGTCTCCCTTAATATCTTTACTGATTTTGTCGATCTCATCAAGCACAATTACCGGATTATTGCTTTCCGACTTCTCAAGAGATGCAATTATTCTTCCGGGCATAGCACCGATATATGTGCGTCTATGGCCACGAATTTCAGCCTCATCATGGAGGCCTCCGAGTGAGATACGGGCATATTCTCTTCCTAAAGCCTCGGCTACAGACTTGCCCAGTGATGTCTTTCCAACTCCCGGAGGTCCATAAAGGCACAATATCGGGGCTTTCATGTCGCCACGAAGTTTCATTACGGCTACCTGCTCAAGTATTCTATCCTTGATCTTGTTGAGTCCATAATGATCTCTGTTCAATACCTCTTCCACATGGTCAAGATCGATAGGTGTCTCCCTCTTTTTATCCCAAGGAAGAGACAATAGGGTGTTGAGATAGGTATATTGGATTCCATATTCAGGCGTGGAGACCATAAAACGCCCCAATTTCTTCAGTTCTTTTGTGAAATGCTGTTCGATATCTTTGCTCCAGACTTTCTTCTCAGCTCTTGCCAAAAGTTCTGACTCATCACTTTCTTCCGGATTGTCTCCAAGTTCTTCCTTTATTGCTTTGAGTTGCTGCTGAAGGAATTGGTCGCGCTGCTGGCGTGTAAGATCCTCGCGTGTTCGCTCTTGGATGTCAAATTTCAGCTGAAGCATCTGATAGGAAGTGTCAAGCATATGAAGAAGTTCCTGCCCTCTTTTCTTTATATCGGATTCTTCAAGGAGCTTTTGCTTTTGTTCAAGGCTGATGGGAGAGTTGCATATGATGAAATTCATCAGTTTGAAAGGACTGTTGAACTGGGCTATTGCATATTTCACTTCTTTTGTTTCTTCTTCGCTGAAAAGACTTAGTATTTCAGAAAATGAGTCACTGATTGAAGAGAAGATTGCAGCGAGTTCCATATCCTCTTTGACGGGCATCAATTCCGGCACATATTCTACACTGGCGAAAAATCCGTTCTCCTTTGTAGAGATTCTTGCTGCCTTTACTCTGTTGGCTGCAACCATAAATGCTGTATAACTGCCGTCTGGCATTTCCATGATGCGAGCCACTACACAGACCACACCTATACGGAAAAGATCTTTTCTTGTGATTTTTTCTGTGTGTTCCTTTACTGTGAGAGCTACAACGGCTTCATTATTCTTTTGAGCAAGACTGAGCACATCAAGAGTATCTGAATCATGGACAGCCAGAGGAACGGTGATGAATGGGAAAAGCACCATGTTGCGAACCGGAACCACCGGCATATTCTTTTCATTGATTCTGACATGGCTGAAATCAAAATCCGGTGCCACTTCCGACATGATGCCATTCACCGGACTTGCTGTATTCATTGATTCATATGATTGAAATGCAGTGTTATCTGTATGCTTCATTATCCTTCAGTCGTATTGTTTGGGGTTCCCGATTTAGATGCTTTGTCTGAGGCTGATTGTCTTTTAGAATTATAAGAATGCTTGCGCGGATGCCGTTTTTTCTTCGTCTCAATTTTGTTGTCAGTTGCCGGTTGTTCTGCAGATGCCTCTTTTTTTATTTCGGCAGCTTTAGTCTTGAATCGTCCTTTAGTTTTATATTTTGGTCTCTTATTTTCAGTATTTTTATTAGATGTGTAAGAGGGACCTTCTCCAATCTCGGTAGGGATTGCTGACTTAGTCAATTCCTTACCAAGAAATCTCTCAATTTTCTTGAACTTCCCTATCTCCTTTTCAGATATGAAAGTGACGGCGCTTCCATCTTTATCAGCACGTGCGGTTCTTCCTATGCGGTGGACATAATCTTCCGCTTCACGCGGCACGTCATAGTTTACCACAAGTTCAATGTCGTCTATGTCAATACCTCTCGACATGATGTCTGTGGCAACGAGCACATTGATCTTTCCGCTTTTGAAATCAAGAATCACGTCTTCGCGTTTATCCTGTTCAAGGTCAGAATGCATTTCCCCAATTTTGTAGTTTTCTTTCTTCAGAGCCTTGGCAAGTTCCTTGACTTTTAGTTTTGATGAAGAAAATACAATGACTTTTCCGGGAGTCTCATTTTTAAAAATGGAGAGGAGTATAGGAAGTTTTTGGATTTCGTAGCATACGAATGCCTGCTGATTTATTTTATCTGCAGGTCGCGACACTGCAAGTTTAATCTCATGTGGATTATTCAGAATGGATTTGGCAAGTTGCTGAATTTTGGGAGGCATTGTAGCACTGAAAAGCAGAGTCTGTCGTTCTTTCGGAAGCCTCGCTACTATCTGCATGATATCATCATAGAAGCCCATGTCGAGCATCCTGTCTGCCTCATCAAGAATGAAAAAAGATACTTTGGAGAGATCCACATATCCCATTGATAGGTGAGCAAGCAGCCGTCCCGGGGTAGCAATCACCACGTCTGCTCCAGCCTTAAGGCTTTTTCGCTGTTGATCGTAGGTATATCCGTCTGTCCCTCCATACACAGGCATACTGCTTACAGGCAGGAAATATGAAAAACCCTGCATCTGCTGGTCTATCTGTTGAGCAAGTTCCCGCGTGGGAGCCATTATGACGCAGTTCACAGCATCTTGGGGATATTGATAAGTGGAAAGGATATCTATCACCGGAAGAAGATAGGCTGCTGTCTTTCCTGTTCCTGTCTGCGCACAGGCAAGAAGGTCGCGCCCATCAAGCACAGCCGGGATAGCCTGCTCCTGTATTGGAGTGCATTCATCGAAATGCATATCCCACAGTGCATCAAGTAGATCTTCGTTCTCAAGAAGTTGGTCAAATCTCATCTTCAAAATTTTAGATTGCAAAATTAACAAAAAAAATCTATGTAGCCAATATAAATGAACTTTTTTGTTGCATATTTGTTTCAAGCGTATTTCACGCTGTTTCACAAATGATATATTAATTTAATGCTTGATAATTATTTGATATTCAATAAAATATAAAATTGTTCATTCCGATTGTGCTTTTTTGAAAAAAAACTTGAAACAATTAGAACAATACTCACGTTATACGGATGAACAGTGAACAAAATCTATTAAAAAACTAAACCCGATTTGTGAAAGCAGATCAAAATTAAGACAACGAAAATGGCAACTAATTCATCATTCCGAAAAAACCTCATCAATCTTCAGTCGAACCTCATGAACTTTGCGATTCAGCTGACATCTGATCGTGAAGCTGCTGCCGATCTTCTTCAAGACACAACTCTCAAGGCTCTCGATAACGAAGAAAAGTTCACTTCGGATGCCAATTTCAAAGGCTGGGTAATGACAATCATGCGTAATATTTTCATCAACAACTATCGCAAGACTGTTCGCCAAGCCACTATCGTTGACACTACTGACGACCTCTATCACATTAATACATCGCAGGAATCCGCACTCGAAACTCCTGATGGAAGCATGACAGTGAAGGAAATCAACGAAATCCTTGCTACTTTCGACGATGAGTTCCGTATTCCTTTCAATATGCATGTAGCCGGTTATAAATATAGCGAAATTGCAGAGGAACTAAATCTTCCTGTTGGCACAGTCAAAAGCCGCATATTTTTTGCTCGCAAACGTCTCCGCGCTGCCCTTTCTTAAGAAGTATTCAAAATTATATATGAAAAATGCGGCATTTGTCGCATTTTTTTTTCGTCATTCCACCTTATTTTATTAATTTTGCATGTTATTAACGCAGGCATCGGTGACGCGCCCCCTTGAAGGGTGCTTATCCGGTCTGAAAAAAAGACCCATTATGGCAGAAATTACAGAAGAAATCAAAGAGAACGAATCAGGTCTTAACTTCGTGGAGCAATATATTAAGGAAGACCTTGAAGCCGGAAAGAATGGCGGAAGACTTAACACTCGCTTTCCACCGGAACCTAACGGTTATCTCCACATTGGACATGCAAAAGCCATCATCATGGATTTCGGCGCCGCTGAAAAGTTTGGTGGCACCTGCAATCTTCGTTTCGACGATACCAACCCTCAGAAGGAAGACACCGAATATGTTGAAGCGATCATGCGCGACATCCATTGGCTCGGTTTCGATTGGGGCGACCGTCTTTACTATGCTTCCGACTATTTCCCAAAGTTGTGGGATCTTGCGGTGAGAATGATAAAGGAAGGCAAAGCATATGTAGATGAGCAGTCAAGTGAGGAAATTGCCCGTCAGAAAGGTACACCTACCCAACCCGGACAAAATTCACCTTATCGCGACCGTCCGATAGAAGAAAACCTCAGACTGTTTGAGGCTATGAATAGAGGAGAGTATGAGGAAGGCTCGATGGTGCTACGTGCCAAAATTGATATGGCAAGCGACAACATGCATTTCCGCGACCCAATCATGTACAGAATCATAAAGACTCCTCATTGGCGTACCGGTGATACTTGGAAAGTATATCCAATGTATGACTTTGCTCATGGACAGAGCGACTATTTTGAAGGAGTGACACACTCAATCTGTACCCTCGAATTCGTTCCTCACCGTCCGCTTTATGAATACTTTGTCAAAGAACTCGCTGATGAGACATACTGTCCACGACAGATAGAGTTCAACCGACTCAACCTTACGTATACAGTGATGAGCAAGCGCAAGCTTCTTCAACTTGTCAAAGAAGGTCTCGTACGTGGTTGGGACGATCCTCGAATGCCTACAATTTGTGGCTTACGCCGTCGTGGCTACACCCCTTCATCCATTAAAAACTTCATAAACCGAATCGGTTATACTAAATACGAGGCTCTTAACCATATCGAACTTCTCGAGCACTCTGTGCGTGAAGATTTGAATGCAACTGCCACTCGTGTTTGTGCTGTCCAAAATCCTGTCAAGCTCATACTTGACAACTATCCGGCAGACAAGACAGAAGTTATGCTACTTGACTCTAATCCGGAAGATCCCAATGCAGGACAGCATGAAATGCCATTCAGCCGTGAACTCTGGATAGAGCGTGAAGACTTCATGGAGAATCCTCCTAAAAAATTCTTCCGTCTAAGTCCGGGCAATGAAGTTCGACTGAAAGGAGCATATATTATTAAATGTACAGGTGTTGATAAAGATGAAGACGGGAATATCACTGCAATTCATGCCGATGTAGATTTCGATACTCGCAACGGACTCCCTGGTGCCGATCGCAAAGTCAAGGGAACTCTCCATTGGGTAAATGTTCCTACTGCAGTGAAAGTAGAAGTGCGTGACTACGACCGACTTTTCTCTGTGGAAAATCCATCCGCTGAAGAAGGTGATTTCAGAGACTTGCTTAATCCTGACTCTCTGAAAATAAGAGAAAACGTTATGGTAGAGCCTTGGCTAGCTGAAAATGCTAAGGTTGGCGACCATTTCCAATTCCAACGCCTTGGTTACTACACAGTCGACCCGGACAGCAAAGATGGCAATCTTGTATTCAACAAGACCATCGGTCTTCGCGACACTTGGGCAAAGGAACAGAAAAAGAATTGATCAAATATTGATAAATGATAAAAAAGGGGGAAGAATTTCAAAATTCTTCTCTTTTTTATCTTTTCATAAAACAATTTGGATATTATATGCGTTATATTATCTGCAACCGCAATTGCAACCTCTAAAAGGGGGTGACTGGCTTTGACAGCGTGTAGAAGCGGTAAGCAAGCATGCAGAGCCTTGATGCGTAAGCTCTATAATACCGACGTATCGAACTATAATTGGCGAAAATAACAATTACGCTCTCGCTGCGTGATCTGAAGCACAGTAGGATCCCTTTATTCTGCTCAAAGTGAGCAGAACGAGACATCGCTCCATTGCCCCGTTCCGAGACGTTTGGACAAAGCGGTGCTGAGAAATTCGGAAATAGGAGAGAGGCAGCCTTGACCTCTTTCCGAGATTTAAAGGCTAAGGATGTGGTTGGTAGTCGCGAGCCTGCCATATCTCGAAAACCAAGTCGATGACTAAGCATGTAGAAAACTTATTGATTCCGCGTTTGGACGAGGGTTCAAACCCCTCCA
>CAMWQF010000143.1 GCA_947176285.1 uncultured Porphyromonadaceae bacterium | reverse complement strand
ATATAGTAGAGCATTCTAATTGAGAATTGAGAATTGAGAATTTAGAATTGAGAATTGTTATTATTGCCGGCGGTCTTCGAGACGCTCTATGAAAGTGTCGACGTCGTCGCCATAAGTGTAAGTATAATTTCCGATAAGGTCAAACTGGAAACCTTTATGGAGTTTGCGATAGTCTTCAAACTGCTCTCGAAGTTCATATTCCATCTGAGCTTGCGCCGGGGCGATTTCACCGGGGCTGACACGACGCAGGAAGTAGAAGTAGTTTCCCCAAAGAGAACTCTTGTAGTTGAAGAAGCGGCTCATAGCCTGCACCAACGGCGGGACTGCATAAACACTTTCATAGTCATCAGCTGTAGGGTCAAATACATAAAAGCGGGAAACTATTATGACATCCTCGGTGTTTTCCTCCTCTTTTGAGAAAAGGCGGATATATTCTTGGAAGTCTCTCATAGAAGAGTAGCCATAGAATCCGACCTGACTAACAACCAACTTATAATCGGTGGATGCAAAAGCTCGTATACCTTCCGGAGTGAATTCATATTCTTCGATATTCACCTCCTTAAGTTCTTCAGTAGCATGAGTGCGTTTGCAAGTGGTGCAATACACATTCATATTAGGATACATGAAAGAGTTACCACACTCATTGCATGAATATACTGATGAAGGCTTGTCGTAGTCAACGCCAATATGGCGTAGGAAATGCTTGCATTTTGGGCATCGCAATTGCTCATCCCAATGATAAGCCGACTCCGGAGAGACATTTGCACAACGGAAATGGTGGATTACGGCTTCTTCATGAAGGTTTGTGCTGTCACATTTCGGGCATCTCTCAAGGAAAAGGAGGTGACTGCGTGAGCAATGAGGGCATACATATATCTTGTGGATGAATCGAGTGCGATGGATATAACCGAGACGCAGAAGTTGATTATGGAAGAAGTGACGTTCCTGCATCTGCATATATTCTTGGTTTTCATTCCACAATGTATGATAATACACCGCCATGTAGCCTGAACTCAGACCGGGTGTAGGTTCTGAAGAGAAAGTGAACTGTCGTCGGGAGATGGAATATCTGCAAAGTCGGAAGATTTCTTCTGCATGAGTCACCACAGGATCAGTTCCCAAAAGGAAGTTAAGGCTTCTCATGTTATTGTAAATCTCCTCTATGCCTTGCGCCATACCATGGTCAAGAGGGTGAGTTGCATATCCATCTATTATCACATCAGCATTTCCGAGCCAACCCTTGAATCGCTCGGTGACGAAACAGGGTTTATATCTGCATTTTTCCGACCAAAGCGGGGATGCATATCTGATAGCAAGCATATTCCTGTCCATGATCGGAGACATGACATTGATAAACATAGCATCAAAGTCCTCGAACTGCAGTTCAGGTGTCAAGTCTATGTCGATAACGTGGTTTATCACCAAGATTCGACGTTTGTTATGATTAGAGACAATCGTATATCTTTCGTCTTGCTTTTCGCTCATTTCTTATTGTATTTATTGGTGTCGAGAATCCAAATACCCTCATATCTTTCGGAATTGGACTTTCTGATTTTGGCAGTCTCGGCATAAGCCTTGGCTGCAGATTCGGCAGAAGAATAGTAGACAAACCATTTCTGACCGAATTTTATTATATGTCCGTTGAATCCGTCTTCTTTCATCTGAGACAAGAATACGTCGGCACGTTTCTGATCAGAGAAAACGCCAACAACAGACATGTATCTTTTATACCGGGCCTCGCCGGAAGTGTTAGCCGCTTTAGCTTTATTTGATTCTTTTGCCTTTGGAGCATCTTTAGTCTTTGCTGAGTCCTTGGCATTAACAGACTCCTTTGCCTTTGGAGCGTCCTTAGCCTTTGCAGACTCCTTAGCCTTTGCGGTTTCTTCTTTCTTTTCTGCCTTTTGAGCCTTCTTATCTTCTTTAGCATCTGCTTTTGCAGGCTGAGCCTTATCCTTGGCAGTATTTGAAGAATCAAGAAGCATGGAAGAGTCAATGTCGACCACTTCAGCAGAAGAAGAGACTCCATCTTCATCGCGAAGCACAAGACCCTTGCCAACTTCATAAAGCATGGTGCGATGCACCTCAGGCTCATCTTCCCAGGGGAAGAGATTGCGGATCTTAACTTTCACCGGCAATCCGGAGGTTGCGCTCCAGAACGGGATGATCTGACCTTCATCAATATTGAGAAGAGCTATCAGAGCCTTGTTTGCCTTAGCGAAGTAACTGCGTAGGTTTTCAGGTATATCCTCAGAACGCACTCCGGTCATCATCACATGGGCATCGAAACTAAGGTCATCATTGACATAAATCTTAGCAGGCATATTGTCCTTGATACGGTTGGTCAACGTCACGGGGACATAAGCCACCACCATGAGGTTATTATCCTTAAGGTCAAGGTGCTGCATGTCAATAATATCCTCTTTCTCGAAGAAAATCATCCCGGTAGGAGCCATCACATCAGTGATGAAACCATCCTTATTTGAGATGTTGTATCTAATATCGTAAGCATCGCTCTTAGAATAAGGATTTTCATAAATCTGGGATCCTCCTTTCCTTGCACGGTTTGGACCGCGAGGACCAAATTCAGCATCATGCTTAAGACCTGACACCACTCCGAGTTGTGCACGGAGTGCAGCGAGCAGAGCCTCCGACTCCCTTAGTTCCCTTTCAAGGTCCATCTTATGCGAATTATTAGATAGACCGAAGGAGATATTATGTGATTCCAAGGCAATCTGCTTCTTCAGTTCAGCGATCTTAACTTCCAGCACTCTGATTTTCTGAGCAATATCGCTCAACTGCAAATCAAAATTTCTTCGGTTCTGTAGCACTGAAGGTTCATCATTCGGATTGATTTCCAGCACAAGCCAATCAAGCACATAATAGGAATAGAGAGTGTCGCCAACGTGAACCACATCGCCGGGTTTTACATAAACTGAATCCAGGTAGATATCATATGGGGCACGCACCTTATTGATCTCAATATGAATATAGGCATCATATTCGGTATAAAAAGACTTATCAATAGCATACATAGTAGCGAGCGACACTATGATGAAGATAATTATGCCGGCAATGATCTGCTGTCGGTTAATTTTCTTCTTACGTTGGCGCAAGACCGCTTCTATGTTGTCTTTCTCATCGAGAGATCTATAGGTAAAGTTTCTCATTTCCTGGAGAATGTAAGATTTTCAATTGAACAGAAATCACTTACGTTCTCGCCGGCAAGGAACTTGGCGAGAGAAGCAATCTGCTGGTCACGACTGTATTGGAATTCGAGGAGACGTTCGAGACAGAGAAGATAAGCATTGTATTCCTTCATGCGGGCAAGACGGTTGTACTCACCCTTACGGTTTTCATATGCATTAGTTCTCATCTCGAGATATTTCTTAAGTTCAAGACTTCTGTTGTATTCGCCAACGATTGAATTGTTAAGACGATCCACCTCTGTAGCGACATATGCAACTTCATCGGCAATCTGCCTCATACGAAGGAACTGCTCAGCACCGATGGCCTCACCCTGTGCGCGGAATGCTGCCCTCTGTTTTTTAGCTTCATTGTTAATGGGGAATTTGAAGTAAATTCCGGCATCGACATTAGCAGAATTGCTCAAGAAACTACGCGTGTAGTGAGAATAGCGGATGAAAGGAGATACATCTACATCTTCCCAGTATTTAGCGTTCTTGGCACGCTGTTCGAAGAGTTCTTGACGCTTGCGGGCAATTTTAAAGTCAACCTGATTTTCGGAGATATAACTTAGAAATTTTGCTGTGTCAAGCCTCACGATGAAAGCATCAGGAGAAGAAAGGTCGGATGCCTCAAGATTTCTGACAGTCAAGCCTACCAGTTTACGCTCTGCCTCAGCCTTCTCGCTCAGAATAAGCATGATTTCGTCGGACGAGATATTCTCATAGTTGAGAAGGAACATATAAGCATCGCTGAGAAGAGAGAGATTTTGGACGCGGTGGCTAAGTATGCGACACATTGCAGAGTCTTGCATCGAGCGATAGAATTCGCGCTGGCGAGCGTATTCAGTGCCACGTGTCTCCTTTTGGTAGGCTATCTTGTCTATATCGGCTTGAAGCTGCACCTCACGAATTTTGCCTTTGGTGTTGTAAAGTCCGCTGTTGAAGAAATTCCAACGGATTTCAGCTTGGAACTTTGCATTATAGCGAGACACGGCATCGTCTTCCTCATTAAGGTTGAAGTTATCGTCGAGGCGATAGTAGGTCTGGCCGGTGATCTGAAGGCCCGTAGGCGATTTGATGAATTTAGCCTGAGCCTCGACAGACTTATCAAGAGCAGCGTTATATAGGGAGTCAGCAAGGAGCGTGTCTCCGTATTTTTGCGATGCGTGGATGAAGATATCGGAAGAGACGCTTTTGTGAGGATTGTCCTCCCCTAAGATCAATGAGTCAAGCACAACGAAACGATCCTCAAAAAGAGAGAGGATAGAGTCTGATTTCTGCATCATGGATGAAGGCGATTGAGCTGCCGCCATTAAGGGAAGAAGCAAGAAACAAACCTGTATTAAATACCGTTTCAGTGTCATTTCGGGTCCGGGTATAATTTAACTCACAAAGATAATATTTTTTAGATAGATATGCAAGAGGGAAGGGAATTTTTTAAGAAAAATTTGAAGTAATTAATTTGTTGTAATGCATAATTAACTTTGCCTTTATTTTTAGATTGACTTTGCTTATTATTTCACGCAGAGAGCGCAGAGGGGCAGAGAGCGCAGGGGGATATAAGAAAAGCACCGGCTGTGGAGCCGATGCTTTGAATATTTAGTTATTGGGAAATTAGAGAGTAATTTCCTTTTCTACGAGTTGGAATACCTGGATACCGTCTTCACCGAATGCTACATAGATCTTACCGTTGCGGAGGGCGATGTAGTTAGCAGACTTCTGAGATGCTGCATGGTAGTAGCAGATCTCATTCATAGTCTCTTTGTCGAGGACACTTACGAATGAACCGTTAGCAACATAGATGTACTTGTCGTCGAATGCCATGCCGTTGACAGGAACTTGCTTGTTAGCACCACGCTGGAATGTTCCATTGAGAGCACCGTTAGTGTATCTTGCAAGACCACCTTTGCTAAGACATACGTATACGTCATTGCCGTCGATAGCGATTACGTTCTTGCCGTCAACCGGTTCGATAGTGCCTACATTGTCATATTTAGCGAGCTGGTTAGCGAAGCTGTAGTCAGATGCATTGAACATGTAGAGAGAAGCAGTAGATTTATCCGGGTCGTATGTATCATGAGCGAGGACAGCCATCTTGTCACCACTTACGCTGATATGCTTGCAAGAGCCGGGAGTGCTATGGAAGATCTTATTACCGTCCTTATCGTTAACGCGACCGAAGTCAAGAGTAAGAGGTCCGTAGCCTTGATAAGTAGCTACATAGTAGTAGTCACCCTGACGAACTACACAGTTACCGTCACCTGCGTTCTTAAAGCCGATCTTGATTTGTTCACCAGTCTTGTCACTTGTACCATAGATCGGTTCGTTTGTAGTAAGTTCGCGAACTTGGAAATCTTCACGATCAGCATTACCAGAAGCCTCGAAAGTAACAGGTAGAGTACCGATGAATGCGCTCATCTTCTTAGCGTTACCAACAGTAACGATGCGGTTGCCATCAACGATGAGGTGGTTGAAGTCCCAGTCAGGAGCGATCATGTAGCTACCGAGTTCCATACCGGCTTCGCCATTGTCCTTGATAACCTCGATACAGCCTTTCTGAGCGTATTCGCCAACGTAGTTAGGCTGGTTGTGGTCGCCTTTGCCATAGCCACGGAGGTGGTATGAAGCGTACGCAGTGCCGTCAGCACCGAATGTGATGCAAGTAGCAGAGATGATACCGTGATCGTGGTCACCATGGTTGATTTCGTCATCAAGACCTTCGATATCAACGATCTTCTTGATTTCTACGATAGGATCTTCCGGTTTAACAGGAGGTACCGATGTTTCATCGTCGCGCTTGGGTTCACCAGTTTCGTTATCATACTCAAATGAACCATGGCAGCCAGCAGCTGGAACATAAGCCACCTGATCTGAAGAACTATACTGAAGTTCGAGTTCATTGAATGACTTCTTCTCGCCACCGACAGTAATATTATCAAACTTGCAAGCGATACCAACACCGAAAGTATTTTTTGGCCAAGTGATATTATTAGTAGCGAAATTTTCAGCGTAAACAACAGCGTTAGTTCCGTTAACAGTAAAACGAGTGTCAGCATTAGAAACAAAGAGATTCTTCACGTCAACAAGACCATTATTGTCAAGGACAACATTGCCGCTATTGAGTGTAAGATTATCAGCCTGGAAATAAGAAGTCTTAATTGTTCCTACGCTGTGGATATCAATATTGTCTGCAATGAATGCACAAGCTGCCGCATTACCATTCAGACGAACTTCTGTTGCTGTAATGGAACCTTTGCTGAATAATTCAGCTCCTTCATTTACTCCGAAGACCTTAGCCTCTGTTATATCAACAGCCGAATAAAGTTTACCAGCGAAACAAACACAGTCTCCTTTGATATTGCCATAGTTATAGATAGTCACACCAGGCTCAGATGTCATCGGGTTAGCTGCGTATTTGAGAGTACCACCAGGAAGTACATATACAGTTGCATTTCCCTTAAGATAGCTGGCGTTAAGAGTTCCTGCTACATAAAGAGTCGATGGCCCCTCACCGAAATCAAGACCGCTATCTGTTGTAGCACCTTCTGCGATATAATATGTACCTGCAGCAGGTTTACCATAATTTAGATGCTCCTTCCAATCCGTGTACCATTCAGATGAGTTCGCTTCATTAATATATTTTCCATTGAGATCAAACGCACCTTCAGGTATTGTTACGCTTTCAGGCATATCGAATGTTTCGGTAGCTTCTACATATTCGCCTGCGCGAGTGGAGCCTACACCATAGTTAGTCACACGGCCCTGGTTAGCGCCATGCACTGAGTAGGAAGCAGTCTTGAGGTTTGATTCGGGGACATTTGAGTTATCGGGATTAAGTCCGTTTTCAGACTGACACCCGGTCAGGTAAGTAACACCTGAGGCCGCTACAAACAGGAGAGCGGAATTGCGAGCTATGCGCAATGTTGATTTGATGTTCCTCATAAGGTTATTAAAAATGTTATTATAGTTATTTATTTAGTATTCAGATATTTATAAAGGTTTAGATTTAAAGTTAGTTCTTTGAGATGTAATAATAATTGCATGTCAAATACTATGAGTGTTAAATCTTGGCGCAAAGATAATTTAA
>CAMWQF010000142.1 GCA_947176285.1 uncultured Porphyromonadaceae bacterium | reverse complement strand
TTATGCCGTACATATCGATAGAGAGCGGAAAACTAACTGCTGAGCAAAAGAAAGAATTAATTGAACGCCTCACAGCTACTGCTTCCGAGATTACCCATATCCCGTAACAGTTCTTTATGGTGACCATCAAAGAGGTTCCCAACGAGAATTTTGGTATCGGCGGGAAATCCAGGAACGAGTAGAGATGTACTATCAGTTTAACAAGCAAGGTTTCTGCAAGTCATTTCCTCAATAAATAATCAATCCCTTCATTTCCATTGATTAGATAAAACGTAATAAAAAACGAAGGTGACAATTCAAATACTCAATTATTCTACTGCGTTCACCGAATTTTTCAAAAATATTGCTTAATTATGCACTTGTAGTTAGAATCGATGGTCATTTTGCAAAAAGATTATTGAAAATTTCTTGTAGTCAACAAAATTTGTTAACTTTGTCATTATTTGAAGAAATATAGTTGAAAAAATGGAGCAATTTGAGGGTGATACCAATAATGGCGTGGTTATTAAGAAAGAGTATGATGTGTTGGTACGCAAAATTGATAGTTTATGGACCAATGCAAAAAGCCGTGCTGCGTCAGCAGTAAATACAGAATTGCTTGATGCCAATTGGGAGACCGGAAAGTATATTGTTGAGTTTGAGCAACAGGGGAATGTAAGGGCAGAATATGGAAAGAAACTAATTATTCAATTGGCAAAAGATCTTACAGCACGTAGAGGTCGAGGATTCAGTCGGTCTAATATCATTTATATGAGAAAGTTCTATTTGTGTTTCCCAAAAGGTGAGACAATGTCTCACCTTTTGACATGGAGTCATTATTTCGAACTATTAAAATGTGAAGATGAAATGGAACGGCAATTTTATTTTCAGGAAGCGATTACTCAAAAATGGAAAGTTCGGGAATTGCGGAGACAAATAAAATCATCCCTATTTCATAGGATTGCTTTAAGTTCAGATAAGAAAGGAGTATTGGAACTTTCTCGACAAGGTCACACTGTCATGACTGCAGAGGATATAATTCACGATCCATTTGTTCTCGAATTTACAGGATTAGAAAAGAAGAGACGCTATAAAGAAAGTGACTTGGAAAAGGCTCTCCTTGACAATATGGAAAAATTCCTTCTTGAATTAGGAAGAGGTTTCGCTTTTTATGGAAGACAATATGTGATGCCAATTGGCGGACGGCAATTTAAAGTGGATTTGGTGTTTTATAATTGTATCTTAAAATGTTACGTATTATTGGATTTGAAACGAAATGAGATAACACATCACGATATAGGCCAAATGAATCTCTATCTTAATTATTTTAAGACAGAAGTATGTATGCCCGATGATAACCCTCCAATAGGCATTGTATTAGGTTCTCGTCGTGATGAGGTTTTGATGGAATATGCTCTTGAAGGTATAACCAACCAATTGTTTACAGCCCGCTATCAGTTGTATCTCCCGCGAAAGGAAGAACTGCAAGCTCAACTAGACCGATTACTCAACGAAACCGAAATTTGAGAATATTCCTATCATCCATATAGTTATAAATCATCTTGATAGCAAATATGTATAATAGGAATATAAATGTCAGTAGTGCTATCACTGTATAATCAAGATAAAATGTATTATGGCATATGCATTTGATATCTGTTAAGTTACATCCTGACGAAAATTCATCATTGGAGTGAAAATCCATTGATTAGATAAAACGTAATAAAAAACTATGAATTGGATTCTTCTTATTATTGCTGGATGCTTTGAAACCGGTTTTGCATTCTGTCTTGGCAAAATGAAAGGATTGTCGGGGACTCCATGGTGTCTATGGGGCATTGGATTTCTTGCTTGCCTCACACTCAGCATGACACTATTGGCTGCGCAAACTATTCCAATTGGGACAGCATATCCTGTATGGACTGGAATAGGAGCCGTAGGGACTGTAATTGTTGGTATACTATTCTTCAAGGAGCCTGCCAACTTCTGGAGATTATTTTTTATCTCCACACTGATCATCTCGATAATCGGACTCAAACTTATCCACTGATAAAATTATGAGACGCTTCAAACAACCGTTGACTGAAAAAGGATAATAGAAAGAGAAGAGGAAAAGCAACGAATTCTTGAAATATTGGGACGCAGATGCAATCCCAATGATGCAGAAGCATTGGCAAATGAACTTAAGAGTAGTTTGAGCCGTTGCCATGCACTCGAAATGACAATTGAAATCCTTACTGGCAAACAAGCAATTGAATTAGTACAAGAAAACAAGAAATGAGAAAAATCACTCTATTTATAGCTGTTGTGTTGACATTCATCATAATCCATTCTTGTGGAAAGTCGGTGTCTTCTTCGGACCCATCTTTACAAAAGGAGATGAATGAATACATAGAAGGGAAGGATGCTAATATTGGCGTTGCTGTGATTATCGATAGGAAAGATACCATTGAGGTGAATGGAAACCAGGCTTTCCCAATGCTGAGCGTCTATAAGTTTCCTATTGCTGTTGCTCTTGGAGATTATCTTCGAGTCAGCAATGAATTGGTCGCCGATCCTATCACCATAACTCAGAAAGACCTAAAGCCTGACACCTATAGCCCGATGCGAGAGAAATATGAAGGAGTTGAATCCTTTAAATTGTCTCTTTATGATATTATTGCATATGCAATCCAGCAAAGCGACAACAATGCTTCAGATATACTTTTGAAAATAATGGGAGGAACTGAGAATGCCATGCTGTCGTTGAAAAGGCTTGGAATTGAAAATATCAATGTTGTGTCTACTGAAGAAGAGATGCATGAGGACAACCAACGTTGCTATGATAATTCGGCAACCCCTATTGCGATGGCACAGCTATTGGATTGTTTTGACCATGAATTCGAGGATCTTTATACCCGCAATGTGAAGCAATTGATGGAGACTTGTGCTACGGGGGTTAATCGACTTGCAAAACCATTGACCGACACTGATGCCATAATAGGACATAAGACAGGAACCGGATTTATTTTATCTGATGGGAGGTTGATGGCCATCAACGATGTCGGATATGTGCATCTTCCTAATGGACGAATTTATTCCATAGCAGTCTTCATTGAAAATTCCGGTTATGACATACAGCAGACAGAAGAAATCATCGCAGAAATATCAGAAATTGTATACGATCATTTGTCTCGTTAGTTTTGGAGGGGAGACGTAAGATTTTTAAAAATCTTATATATTGTAAAAGATTAATATAACGCATTTTACAAAATAGCATGTAAGATTTTATTGCATCGCGAATGTTGCATATTTATATATTTAGCCTTAATTTTGCGGTATGATTTTTAGCAATGACACATCCCAAAACGACAACTAATGAGAAAGCCCTGCACCTACATGATGATTGTTCTGGCAGTTCTTCTGGCAGCCTGTTCGAATGGCAGATCTGAATCTCCGTCAACAGAACTGACTCGAGCCGAGGATGCATTTTCAGAAATGGATTATGCATCGGCAATGAATATTGCAGCCTCAGCCCTCGACCTTCCGCAAAGAGACTCCATCGTGTGTGCACGCCTATATGGTATAATCGCCCGATGTCATCGCAGTGCCGGCAACTCAACGGCAGAACTATCGTATGCGCAACAGGCGGCAGAATGGGCTCCCAATGACAGTATTGTTCGTCAGGAACTCGTGCTTTCAGCTATAAGTGCCGGGCGCTACGACCTGGCTATGGAGCAGTTTGAACAGATGGACTCAACCGATGAATTTCGCATTCATATGCTTCCGCTCCCCGCCATGAAGACCGGGCATATCACCTTAGCACGGAAAGCTCTTGAATATCTTTACTCAAACAATCTCTGGATGGAGGTGTCGCAGATGGCTATGCTCGCTGAAATGTACTATTCAGACGGGACGCATGACAGAGCCTCAGATGTTATTGAAAGCATAGACCCGACTCAACTCAACGACCCAGACGATCTGAGAGCCATGATGAGATACTACGATTTAACCGGCAACACTCCAATGTGCATGGCGACTGCCCGGCAACTGGCATCAGTGCTTGAATCGCGATTGTCGGAGGCGTCATCTCAAGAAATTTATTCACGTCTCTACGAAATAGAACATTCTGCCCGAGCCGAGCGGGAGACACGCGACCACAACCGGATTGTAGTGTTGTCACTTTGTGTGGCACTGCTGCTCCTTGCCGCAGGCATGATCACATGGTGGCTTCTTTATCGTCATGCCTCCGAGCGCCGACGTCTGCTGCAAAAGCAGAACGATCTGCTGATGCTTTCTATAGAGCGCCGGAGGGCGATGTCGGATCTTTTTAGTGAACGAAACCGCACTATTGAACTAATGGGTAATCTTATGATAGACGCGTCGGTGAGTGACAAGGGGGCAACCAAACGAATTTCGTCAACTCTTGCCGAAGAGATTGAGCGATTCCGCTCTGCAGAGGTCATCGAAGAAATAGCTCGCACTCTCAACGAATGTTTTGACAATATTATCACGCGCATAGAGAAGGATGTACCCACTCTAAGCCATGCCGAAAGAGTTCTCACTCTTTATAGTGCTGCCGGTCTTTCGGCTCGTGTCATCTGCCTGCTCACCTCTCAATCCCCAGGTGCTGTCTATGCGCAGAAACACCGCATACGTAAGAAAATTCAGGCGTCTGAGGCCTCGGCGTCTGACCAACAACAATATCTCGATCTATTATGAAACCATTAACTCTATCGCTATTCACAGCACTAGCCATAGCCGGCATTCCCGCTATTGCAGCCGATAAGGAACCAGTTGTCAAGATATTGAGGCCCAACGGGCTTTTCAATGGCAAGGTAAGCATTGACGGGCTTTGTGGCACATATAACGTTAACGAGGAATTTCCCAACAATCGTTTTATCAGGATCTCCGGTCTTGATGTATATGTGTCACGTGTCATGATTTCCAAGGGAGCAGATAATACTCTGAATATATCGTTAAAACTTCCTTCATGGCTCAAAATGCCGTCGCAAAAAGACCTGCAGGTGTCGATTACTGGTCCAAAACTGACTTCGCTAACTCTGACTAACGGGAGCGACATAGCCATTCAGGGATTCTATTCGACTCCTCAGTCGCTTAGCCTCAATGTCAAAGGGAAGTCTCACCTGCTCTTCAACAATCCTATCGAGACCTCCACCGTCACTGCTACAGTGTCCGCCGGCTCCACATTCATCATCAACGCCGTTCAGTCAGCTGAAATGAATTTGACTCTTAATGAGAACTCACAAGGATATATAGGGGGAGGAAGTCTCATCAAAACGCTGAATATCAACGCCACCGGCGGCTCAACTGCCTATACCACCAATATTATCGTTGATAAGGCAGATTATAATGCTACCGATATGAGTCAAATCGGCTATTATGTCAAGGCGAAATCAATTGTACGTCACACTACGCGCGGAGGAATAATCAAACAATCCAATGACATACCACAAGTAAAAGGTTTATTTAAATGAAGACTATTATGAAAAAGATATTCATATTTTTAGCAATTATATGCTCCCTGATTGCGCAGGCTCAGGATGAATACACACCACTTAAACAAGCGGTCTTTAATTTTGACAAAAACGCTTTTCATGAACTTCGCTGCTCTGTTCCCGTTTATGTCAATTACATTGTCAATGACACTGTTATCCCCTCAGTGAAACCTATCGGACTGGATGTATATGTAGACTGTGTAGATGTCAGAGTCGAGAGCAACACACTGTTTCTTGACTTTAATCTGCCCGAATATATGAATGCGCCGGGAGTCAATGAATTGCAGATTAATATTACCGGACCGGCACTGACGAGAATAGAGGCGGATGCAAAATGTATGTTGATTACCTTCGGCAATCAGACTCTCAAGTCCCCGCTGTCGGTCTTTGCATCTGAACAAGCCAATATTTTGCTACGCGACTGTATTACGGCTCCTAAAATTTCGGTATTCGCAAATGGTGCGGTAATTGGATTATTTACTGTTGACACTCCGCAGATGAGCATATTGGCAAAAGATCTCTCTATTGTCAATCTCTATGGCATCCAAGATACAAGCCATGCGGGTAGCCTTGAACTCTATGCCAATTATGCAAGTACGATTACTGTGAGCAATACTAAGTACGACTCGTTGACAGAATCTAAGGACGAAAGTTCGAATATAACGGTAGAGTAATCTTAGGCCCTGTCTCAAAAAAAATGAACTGCACCCAAAAGTTAGACACAAAACTTTTTGGGTGCAGTTCATTTTTGTATTCTATGATTTTTTTATTAACTTTGAGGAGTTATGTGGATCATACCAAATAATCCAATGACAAATTAGATCCATCTCATAAAATTTCATTATGGAATTAAATAAATTTTTCACAGACATTCACCACGAACTTAAGCCATATATAGAGGCGGCTTTTGCGATGGCAGAAGAGGCTGGAAACATTCATATGCGTTATTTCCGCACTCGTGATCTACAGCAATCCACCAAACTTAACGACAGCGATGTAGTCACAATTGCTGATAAAGAGTCGGAATCGGCAATTCTCCGATATATACACTCTCATTTTCCTGATCATGGCATTATATCGGAAGAATCCGGACGTGATCATGAGACCAGGGAATGGCGTTGGGTGATCGACCCACTGGATGGCACCACCAACTTCTCGATGGGACTCCCTCCTTTTTGCGTTTCCATAGCCTTGGAGCATGATAAGGAGGCCGTTATAGGAGTGGTCTATGCCCCTTACCTGCAAGAATGCTTTTATGCAGTGAAGGGTGCCGGAGCTTGGCTCAACGGAAATCCTATACATTGCTCAGACAAAACTGAAATCTCAAAAGCTGTAGTAGCGACCGGAATGCCCTACGATCGCAATGACAATTCCGACAACAATCTCGCTGAGATAAGCCGCATGGCATTTCGTGTCAGAGGGATCCGCCGGATGGGTTCGGCTGCAATAGACCTTTGCTATACCGCTGCCGGATTTTTAGATGCGTACTGGGAACTGAATCTCAACAGATGGGACGTGGCAGCAGGACAACTTATCGCAACGGAAGCTGGAGCCATCGTTGAATCTATACGCGCCAACCGAAATCACTCAATACTTGCGTCGAATCCACATCTCCTCGCCCCTATGCGCCAAATACTTTCCAACAAAACGATTTAAAACTGCCAATAATATTTAGACAAGAATGGGGGGATGTTAGCTTTTCCCCGAGTTTTGGCTCAATGTCGGTAAGATAGTGCTACCCCTCCGGGGTAGAGAATGATATAGGACTGGCTTTTCCCTCGGTTTCACCGAGGGTTAACAA
>CAMWQF010000141.1 GCA_947176285.1 uncultured Porphyromonadaceae bacterium | reverse complement strand
CAAACCCCCATCAAGCCCCGCCCCGGGGGCCGGCCCTGGGGAAAACCCCCATAAATTACCCCCCCCCCTCCCAATTTTACCAATTTTGCCCCAATTTGACCAATATATGCATTTCTTTTACTTACAAGAGCGCCTTGGGCTACTCCATTACATCGAAAAAAAATGGAGGAGATTGTGGGGAGATAATAAAATTTTGATTAAATTTGCAAGAGAAATTTTCGACCATGGAAAAGATAGAACGGAAAAGGCTCGAGGCGTTGCGCAAAGTAATGGCGGAGCATGAAATAGACTGTTGCATTGTCAATAGCACAGATCCTCACCAAAGTGAGATCCCCCCAGCCCATTGGCGCGGCAGGGAGTGGCTAACCGGGTTTAAGTCGGAAAACGGAACTAATGGGACTGCTGTGGTGACAAAAGACCACGCATATGTATGGACTGACAACCGTTTTTTCATACAGGCACGCCAACAACTTGAAGGCACCGGATTTGAAATGATGCCGCTCGATGGTCCGGAAGCCATAGACCTATTCGACTGGGTATGCGAACATGTTGAAACCGGCGCGACTGTAGGAATCGACGGAATGACCTTCAGTGTGGAAGAAACTCAAAAAATGAAGCAGAAATTCAACGATAACGGCATAAAATTTCGCACTGATTTCCCGCAATTCGACTACATTTGGAAAGACCGTCCTTTGAGACCGCTCAACAAACTTTTTGTACACGATGAAAATATAGTTGGAGAGACAGTTGAATCTAAGATAAGCAGGGTACTTGAACAGGTAAATAAATCTGAAGCGGAAGCCATTCTCGTATCAGCACTCGACGATATAGCCTGGATCACAAACCTCAGAACTGCAGGCGACATATCATTCAGCCCGATGTTTGTCAGCTATCTTTATCTTGACGCAAACGGACATCGCATTCTATTTGTAGATGAGGAAAAAATCAATGAGGATGTTAAGAAGCATCTTGACGCGTATAATATAGATGTGACGCCATATGATAATGTGATTGAATTTGCAGGGGAACTGCCAAAAGAGACACGGCTTATGGTAGATCCGTCACTGACAGCTGCCAGTGTCTTTGACAATATTGACTGCGCTGTAGTGTTTGGCGGCGAAGGAGTAGCCAAACTTAAAAGCGTGAAGAATGAAACTATGCTCTCCCACTGGCGCACCGCTATGGAAAAAGATGGAGTTGCATTGGTGAAATTATTCAAATGGATCGACGATGAATTCCCCCACGGAAACCTCACCGAGATGACCATAGCCCGTAAACTTCGGGAATACCGTCTATCTGATCCGGACTGTGTAGACGAAAGTTTTGCGGCCATCGTAGGATGGAACGGACATGGAGCAATCGTACATTATGAACCTTCCGACGAAACGGACATTCCAGTTTCAGGACAAGGTCTGTTGCTAATAGACAGCGGAGGCCAGTATAAACAGGGAACTACCGACATCACCCGTACTATAGTGCTCGGCGGGGAAGCCACCCCAGAACAGAAGCATGATTTCACGCTAGTATTGAAGGGCATGATAGCCCTTGCACGCGCCACATTCCCTAAAGGAACACGTGGAGCGCAGCTTGACATACTCGCTCGCCAATTTCTTTGGAACGAAGGAAAGGCTTATTATCATGGCACAGGCCATGGAGTGGGATTCTTCATCAACTGTCATGAGGGTCCTGTCCAGATACGCATGAACGATATTCCTGTGCCACTGGAACCGGGAATGGTGATGAGCGACGAGCCGGGGCTATACATAGAAGACAAGTATGGAATCAGATGCGAAAACATGCTTGCCGTTGAACTTTGGGAAAGCAACGAATTCGGAGACTTCTATCGCTTCCGCAATCTCACGCTCTTCCCTTTCGACAAGAAACTGATCGAATGGGAAATCATGACTTCGGAAGAAAAAGAATGGCTTGACGCTTATCATAAGGAAGTGTATGAAAGGCTCTCCCCCCTCCTATCGGAAAATGAAGCCGGATGGCTCTTTTCGAAATGCATGGCTTCATAATGCGTAATGTATAATCAATTTCATAAATGGGCTAATTAGGCTAATAAGACTAATATGGCCAATAAGGCTTATAACTGATAACGGAAAATATAATAAGTATGGCAATAATACAAGAAGTAAGGGGATTCACCCCGGTGATTGGCAAGGATTGCTTCCTTGCAGCAAATGCAGTAGTGGTAGGCGATGTTGTGATTGGCGACGGATGCAGCGTGTGGTTTGGAGCGGTGCTTCGCGGCGATGTGAATTCCATACGTGTCGGCAATGGAGTGAATATTCAGGACGGAAGCGTGCTGCATACTCTCTATGAGAAATCCATCATCGAGATAGGCGATCATGTATCGGTGGGCCATAACGTAGTGCTTCATGGATGCAAGATAGAAGACTATGCCCTCATCGGTATGGGAGCAGTAGTGATGGACAATGCAGTAGTAGGTGAAGGAGCCATCGTGGCAGCCGGTTCTGTGGTGCTCAGCAATACCAAGATCGGCAAGCATGAACTTTGGGCAGGTTGTCCGGCTAAATTCGTAAAGATGGTAGAGCCGGAGAAAGCCAAGGAGATGAATATCAAGATTGCCAATAATTATCATATGTATTCCACCTGGTATGGACCGCAGGAATGATCTGCCCGTAGCAGTAGACATAAATGAGGCAAAAGAGAGGGAAACAGACTTAAGAATATTGAGTCTGCTTTCCCAATCGTTTCCCAACGTTCAGGCGGCAAGCACAGAAATCATCAATCTGGAGGCTATACAGAACCTGCCAAAGGGGACAGAACATTTCGTGGCAGACCTTCATGGAGAGCACGAGGCATTCTCCCATATCCTCCGCAACGCTTCAGGAAACATACGGCGCAAGGTGACGGAGATATTCGGCACTTCACTCCGCGAGCAAGACATCCGCAACCTCTGCACGCTCATCTATTATCCTGAGAGCAAATTAGAGTATACAAAGGCTGAGGAAGACAATATGGAGGATTTCTACAGCGTGACGCTGCATCAACTGATCTTAGTATTACAGTCTGTTTCTTCCAAGTATACCCGCTCTCGCGTAAGGAAGGCACTTCCGAAAGAATATGCATATATAATTGAGGAACTTCTCCACGAGTCACCGACCGACTACGATAAAGACGCTTATTTCCGTCGCATCATAGAGACAATTATCTCTACGGGACAGGCAGACAACTTCATCATCGCTCTGTGTAACGTTATCCAGCGTCTGAGCATAGACCAGCTCCATATACTCGGAGACATTTTCGACCGCGGACCCGGCGCTCACCTTATAATGGACACTCTTTGTGCATATGAGCGTTTCGACATACAGTGGGGCAACCACGACGCTCTATGGATGGGAGCAGCTGCAGGCAATGACGCCTGCATAGCCAACGTGTTGCGCCTCTCACTGCGCTATGGCAATATGGCTACGCTTGAAGATGGCTATGGAATCAACCTTGTGCCGCTTGCTACGTTCGCTCTCGACACATATGGCGATGATCCATGCGAAGGATTCGGGCCTCACATCATGGATGGCGAACATGCTCCTGATGAGAAATCGCTGCAACTTTGGGCAAAAATGCATAAGGCAATAAGTATCATCCAGTTCAAACTTGAAGGACAGATAATCGACCGACGACCGGAATGGAAGATGGAAGATAGGAAACTGCTGCATCTTCTTGATACAGAGAAGGGAGTGATCAAACTTGACGGCAAGGAATATGAGCTGAAAGATACGAACTTCCCTACTATATCGTCAGAGAATCCTTATGAGCTGACTCCGGAGGAGGCATCGCTTGTGGAGAAGTTACACCATTCGTTTATGGTCAGCGACAAGCTTAACCGCCACATGCAGTGCCTGCTTTCGCACGGATGCATGTATGCAATCTACAATTCCAATCTACTCTTCCACGCCTCCATGCCACTTAACGAAGACGGCAGCCTGAAGGAAGTGGAACTTAACGGAACAAAATATAAAGGCAGAGAGCTGATGCAACGTATAGGAATGATGATGCGAGCTGCGTTCAACGATGATACGGAAAAGGCTAAAAGGCAATTTGCCATAGATTATTATTGGTATCTCTGGTGCGGAAAAGATTCTCCGCTCTTCGACAAGTCGAAAATGGCTACTTTCGAACGCTATTTCATAAAGGATGAGTCAACGCATACAGAGGAGAAGGGAAATTACTTCAAACTTCGTAATGATGAGAAGGTGATTGATGGGATTTTGGATGCCTTCGGAGTTGAGGGCGAGCATCGCCACATCATCAACGGACATGTTCCGGTAAGAGCTGCGAAGGGCGAGAGTCCAATGCGTGCCAACGGAAAACTCCTTGTCATAGACGGAGGTTTTTCGAAAGCGTATCATTCCACTACCGGCATAGCGGGATATACACTCGTGTATCACAGCCGTGGATTGGAACTTGTACAGCACGAGCCGTTTGAATCAGCGGAAAAAGCAGTGAAAGAAGGTACTGACATCCTCGGATCAAAGCAGATTGTAGAGCTCTCAGCCAAGAGACTTCGTGTTCGCGACACAGACAAGGGGCGTGAACTGCAGAGCCAGATAGATGAACTAAAAGACCTTCTGCATGCCTTCCGGCATGGTCTGGTGAAGGAGAGACATTTACGATAAAGCATAATGATTTTTACGGAAGTCTAATGAAAATTAAAACGGCGAGCGCATTAAACCTTCTGAGCTCGCCGTTGTTTTATAGATATAAGAAAGAAATTAGTTTCATGATGTTAGGTTAGTAAAATGTATTATGGAAAGCACTTAGCGTCAGCCGTTTGTGAAAATGGCTGACGTTTTTTTCTTACGTCATCGTAAGATAAGTGTCGGCTACTGCAATTTCATTAGCATTTTCTGTCAGAAATTCGATGTGGTTTGAAAAAATTTATGTAATTTTGCAAAAATTAAGAAAAATAACAAAAACTACAGGTAATGAGAAAATTTCTACTTTCTGCAATGACTGTGGCGGTTTCGTTGACAGCCAACGCTCTTGACATCAAGACAGAACAGTCTTTAAGAGTGCAAAACAAAGCCCCGGAGACAACATCCGACAACTCTTTTAAGACTAAATATGGACTTGGCAGCATGCCCAATGCCAATATCACTCCGGCAGTTTCATTATCAGCAATCAGACAGAAAAGCGCAGACACTGACGAGGCTGAACTGGTGACGAATCCTCAAGGACAACAGTCACGCTATGCAATGGCTACCGACATATTCCTATCTCATATGGGAGCAACCCATGTAGGAGGGTTCGGAGCTGAAGGCATAACGTCTGAAGATGGAAAACATTTCTACACCAGAGCACTTACCTTAAATTTCTTTCAGCAGGGATATTCCGAAGGAGAAATAGAAGGAGATCGTATCGTATTTAAATCGGGCCAATACGTCTATAATACTGAAAACAATGAAAAGGCATATATGTATGGTGCCGTTCTTGAAGAAGAAGACGGATGGCCTGTAATTACAGAATCTTTCGTTTTGACAAAAGACGAAGAAGGCCGTTATGTGTCGGATCCCAACTGCTATATGCTAATCCTTACAGAAGAGCAGGCTGCAGAAGGAATAGATGCTACAACAGAATTCATATGCTTTGCTTGCGACTATGTATTCACCCCTATTCCTGACGGGACATCGGAAAACAAACTCCCGGCAGATGCAGAAATCTTTGAATGCCAGTTCGTAGCCAACAGCCTGATAGAATATGGCGAGATGACTATTAAAGACATCACTGTTGGAGTGAAGGGCGACAACATCTACATCGGAGGACTTACCGAGTATCTCCCTGACGCCTACCTGATGGGAACAAAGACCGGTGAGAACACCTATACCTTCGACACGCGCCAATATTTAGGATATTATGATGAGGGTGATTACCCATACGTATATGAGTTCGCAACTGTCAATCCTATCTACTTTGACGGAGAGAGTCTGGGATTCAGCCCGGCAGAGAGCGTAACGATGACTTTCAATGAAGATCGCACGATGCTCACTATGGAAGATTACGCCGGTATCTTCGTATGCGCATACGGCGACCTTAACACCTGGGATCAAGTATACTGGGATATAAAGATCGGAGATTTCAACCAACCACAGACACCAAGCGATCCGTCCGGAGTGAACTGCTACGGTTCATATGGGGCGCCATACGTGACTTTTGAATGGAGCAATTTCAGCGAGGAAGGTCTTCCGATGATAACCGACCGCCTATGGTGTGAAATAATCATAAACGGCAAGCCATATGAGTTCACACCTGAACTATACGAAGGGCTTGAAAAGGCAACTGATCGCCTTTATTACTCGACTTCAGACGTTGACGGCATAACCACCGGAAGTTTCTCAACAATCTACCTGTATGAATACGAAGGCCGTTTTGGCGACATTAGGACAATCGGCGTAAAAATCGGATACGAAAACGGAGAAGAGGTGCGTTATACTGACACTGTATACGCAACAGGTTTCGAGCCGTTTGAAGATAATGCTTTCACACCTTCAACACCAAGTGAACTCGTATTCTACAAAGACTACTACAACAACATAATGTTTAAGTTTGACGGCAAGGATACAGAAGGCAACGAGATTCCGGCTCGCCTGCTGGCTGCAGAGATCCTGCTCGATGGCAAGCCGCTTGTATTCAACAATAGCGACTACTATTTCAACGGAACAGACGAAGAGGAGGTAACTCTTGTAGGACTTTCTGAGTATTCAATCAACTATTCGTATTCTCTTGTCAACGATTTCGGAGGCGAATATACACTTTCATTATGGGGCCATGGTGAATTACCCGAGTTCAAAGAAATCGCCGTACGCGTGGTATGCACCGGAGGAGACACTTTGACTTATGGAGAACCTTGCGAGTTGCAGCTTGAACGCGCAGCAACCCCTGCTGATCCTTGGGATGTGGAATATAATGAAGAGGAGCAACAATTATCGTTTGGAGCACTCCCAATTGACAACAAAGGCAACGGTCTCGCTCCATGGAATTATGGCTATGAGGTATACGTAAACGATAATCTCTACGAATTCGAAGGCAATTTATATGACCTTGAAGAGAACATAACAGTAATTCCATATGAAGGTTTTGAATACAACTATAATTTCTATCTCTCGACAGAAATTATTTATGACGAATCAAACTGGAGCGCAATTGGCAAAAATGTAATAATGGATGTTGACATGAGCCTTGGCAACCCGGTGATTAATAAAATCGGGGTACGTGCAGTATATACAGACGAAGAAGGCAGAAAGACCTATTCGAA
>CAMWQF010000140.1 GCA_947176285.1 uncultured Porphyromonadaceae bacterium | reverse complement strand
CTTGCTTCAACGGGTAGTCCCACACCCTTAACATATGCTCCAAGAGGAGCATAACAGATGAAACTGACGCAAAGAGCAGTCATGAACATAGCCGGTATCATAGTGATAAGGTATGCCTTGCGGTAGCGTGCAAGGTAGACACTGCATGCCCAGAGCGTGAAGATAGACAGTGTCTGATTACACCAAGCAAAGTATCTCCAAAGTACGTCGAAGTTGATATTCAAAAGCAGATAACAAACACCTACAATAGGAAGAGTCACAAGCAGACGCTTGATGAATTTCTTTTGTTCGAGTCCGATTGAATCTGCAATAATCAGGCGGAGACTGCGCATGGCAGTATCTCCGGTGGTGATAGGAGCAGCGATAACACCGAGAATCGCTAAAATACCTCCAAAAGTACCAAGCCAAGTAACGCAAACCTCATGCACAAGGATTCCAGCATCCGAACCGTTCTCTGCCATGTATCCCGCAAGTTTGTCATATCCTCCGGTGAAAGCGATTGCTGCTGCAGCCCAGATGAGAGCGACGATTCCTTCAGAAACCATTGCACCATAAAACACTTTTCTGCCATGCTTCTCATTATTGAGACAGCGTGCCATCATTGGACTTTGGGTAGCGTGAAAACCGGATATCGCGCCGCAAGCAATGGAGATGCACATCATAGGAAAGATCGGTGCAGCCTCTCCGGAAGGATGGCGATTGAACAAACCTTCAGAGAAACCATCGGGAATAGGAACAGAATTTACTATCATATATCCCATAATGCCTACAGCCATAAACAATAGTGCGAAGCCAAAGATGGGATAGAGGTTTCCGATAAGTTTATCTACCGGAAGGAGCGTAGCGAGTATATAATAGAGGAAAATGCATATCGCCCAGAACGTTGCATTGAGATGTTCAGGAGTAAGAGTAGCAAGAAGGTTGGCTGGGGTTCGTACAAAAACAGCTATCACCATCACCAAAAGGATGCATGTGAAAACACTCATCACTATTTTCACTTTCTTCCCGAGTTCGCTGCCAACAATCTCAGGAAGGGACTTTCCTCCAAGACGAAGAGAAATCATTCCTGACATAAAATCATGGACCGCTCCGGCAAAGATAGTGCCAAGTACAATCCAAAGGAAAGCAGCCGGACCATACATTATGCCCATTATGGCACCGAAAATAGGTCCGACGCCTGCAATGTTCAGAAACTGAATTAGATATACCTTCCATGTAGGCATCTCAACGTAGTCGATGCCATCTGCCATTGTTTTGGCAGGAGTAGGGCGTGAAGGATCGGTGCGGAACACGCGCTCCACAACTCCGCCATAGATGAAATATCCTAATATTAGCGCGCTAAGCGCAATGATGAAAGAAGTCATTTTTAGTTTGATTTAAATGTATTCGGACTGCTGCCCTTTGTACTATATTAATATGTATATTATATAACGCGACTATTTGCTAAAAATTATGGAGAAGGCTTGTTGTTTTTCTTTGTTATATCCTTTAAAACTCGCGTTGTGCCATTTATAGTGTATTTGCCGTATATCATTGATAAGATATATGGATCAACCCATAGTTTAGTCATTAATCTCTTGGTATTCTTGATGAAAGAGTAAGTTTTGCCTGCTATATATCCCTTAGGACGGTAGTTGGATTTTTTTAAAACTCTTCCAAAATTTCCTTCCTTAATGATGTATGATAGTATTCGGTCTGATTTTTTCTTGTTTTTATGATTATAAAAGGGACATTCCGATTCCTTAAGGCCTAAATGCTCTACTAAGATTGGGGCGAAAATACTCCATCCTTTCATTAAGTGGAATTCTTTCAACCGTTTTCCGAGTTCTTCAGTATCAATTTTGCCGGCATGCCTGTGAAGAAGCATTGCCCAGTCGCAAACATGCCTAAGTCCGATACCTCCATTCATGAAATGATGATATAGGTGAAGGAATACAAAAATAACATCGAATATGGGAGTAGGAATTTGTATGTCTCGACCGGCAATAAGAATGGTCCGATCCGATATAGAAAACTGAAGTCTGCTCCAATTCTGAAATTTTGTGTCAGTGGAGCGAGTGTAAAGTTGACCTGCTATCCTATGCAGTTCGATTCTTACACCATTGATCCGGCATCCATAGTGCTTGGCATAAGGAATTAATTTTTCCTCTCGTTCCCATCCAAAATTCCTGACTGCTTCATAAGCCGGAAAATAGTTAGACTCTCCGACATAAAGATCTATATCACCGCATTGACGCATCTCCGGTCTCGGGTATGCACAAGCATATGCCTGGCCTTTAAGCATAACACTTTCAATTCCTTGATCCTTAAATTTACTGACTGCATCCGCTGCACATTTGTCGACAAGCAAATGAGTTCTACGGTTTGATTCCATGAAATATAATGCTTTTCGAAACCATTCTTTTGGAGGTTGTAGATTTGTATGCAATGATAAAGCCGCTTCAAAAACAATAATCCCTACGGTCTGCTGTAAAGCAAGTTGCGCGATGCTTTCCCAGTCCACATCATTTGAAAGCAATGATACATCAACTGGTTCTTGCCAGAGAGAGGCCCTGACAAGAGCAAGCAATTGCTTTGTTGAAGTCGAGATTGAGGTATTCATTCCTTTATTATTCCTGCATTTAGCCATAAGTTGACTAACTCGGAAGCATCTTTGTGTGCAACCTTTTCCTCCACGTCATATCGCTGCATTAGGATGTCTGTTATAGTCTGAGTTGTGAAGTCTGTTTCCTGTAAGGATTCCCAGACATAAGCAGCTGAAGAGTTAAGCGAAACGATTTTGTCAAAATCGATGAGATCCACACTTTCAGCCACAATCATTGCGTCTTGGCCAAGCCTGCGCATAGCAAATCCTTTTATCTTTTTCATTTATGTTTAATCTTGTTTGATATTATGACTTTGATTCGTCTTAAAGGCAGAAGCCATCGCCAAATCTTTGCAATCAAGTGAGATTTTGGAGAACCGAGGTTCAATTCTTTACCCTGACGTATGAGGATTTCTACTATTCCGTAAATGTCTGACCGGAAGCAGTGCTCTTTCTCATAGAGGTTACCGTCTCCCATAAGAGTGATACTATCTCCCCTTATTCCGATTATCCTGTGTACTACATATCTTTTCTCGTCAATTCTTGCCAAAACCACATCGCCCATGCTCAAGAAGCCTGACGGGGCAAGAACAAGAATGTCTTCGTTACCATGTATGAAAGGCTTCATGCTGTTTCCTTTTGCACGCAGTTTAACCCTCTTGCCTTGAGATAGAAGAATACATATCTCTCCAAGAAGGGTCTCGTTGTCGATAATCAGTGGGTTATTCATTATTGCTTCTCAGTGTTTCGAAACTCAAATGGGCAGCCTCTTGATTCGGAAGACATTCAAGACTATAAATAGGTATTCTCTCGATGACCTTGCTGATTGTAGAATGGATTTCTTCTGCCATTTCATGATTCCATTTCATGCAAGAGCAAGAGGGTAGGATGGTGGCGTAGGCCTTTATGCCTGAGAGGGGGGATATTCTGTTGAATGGAGCTTGATGAAGGCGTACGATACCACCAACCGGAATCCTTATGTTTCGGTAGCAGTTTGTCTTTCCACTCCAAGACGAACCATATACATATACGTTTCCATCAAGTATGCGAATTATAGGATTGTCATCGTTTAGCAGTTCTGATCCTTCGATGTGTTCAAGCCATAAATGGCTATGGGTGCTTTTCCCTGTTCCGCTTTTGCCTAAAAAGAGGTAGCCTTTGCCGTCGTATTTTATAGTTGAAGCATGGATCAAGAGCGTATCTAGTTTTGCTGATGCGAATGTATAAAGAAGCATCAGTGTTGTGTCAAGAGCATAACGTCGTTCACTCGGTGTGCCTCCTATCCATGCTTTAGCAGTATGATAGTCTTTAGAAATTCGTATGCGGCAACATTGGCAACCGGAAACGGCTGTTAGATAAATTGTCATACTGCCGTCCTCATGAGTGAAGAGAGTAGTCTTTCCGTTTTCATCCTCCAAGTCGGTTGAAACTTGGACATTTGCAGATAAAGTTTCCTTATCTTTTATGAGATTAAGGGTGAAAAGTCTTTCTTCTATAAAACAAGATTCTGTCCGAAAAGGAGTGTATGGTTTCAACTCCTCTTCAGACAGCATTCCTTTGGGTATATAAAGTGTGAACATGTGTCCGCCCACACAGTAATTTAGAATCTCCGACATCAATTCTCGGGAGTATTTTCTTCGTTATCTTGTCCTTTGTCCTCTTCCTCAGATGTATCGTTTGATTTGTAATCGTCAGGATTATATTCTGATGAAAGAACCAAGTCACCAGCAGGAGTAGCAGTTAGTTTAAACCAATACCGTTTACCCGCTTCAATAATAGTTTTAAAATTGTCTAATGTTATTCTATAAGGATGATCTGTGTCATGCTTCTTAATAAGATCTATGATTAAATGATCTCCTTTTCTATCATTTTCGATTCTTGGCACAGTGGAGAGATAAAGTTCGTATGTTTGACCGGGAGCAATTGAGTCACCTATGTCTTTGTTGCCATCTTTACCATTGATAGTAGATCCTATGTTATCAGTGTAAGGTTCAGAACCTTTATAAATATCTTTGTCCGTGTATATATTTAATCCACTTGATAAGGTTGTATCTACACTACAGTATAATGTAGTGTTGAAAAAAGCCTCTGTTCCTGGATACTTAAACTCTAATTTTGTTGGATATATATATTTGCCGGTTTGGTTTGTCAGCGAGACTCGCAAAATTGCAGATAAATGTTCGAAATGTAAATTAGGAATGCTGTCATCCTCGACAACTTTTACAATATCATACATTCTTAAATTATCATGCATATACGCTAAGGAGGAGTCATTTGGATTTTTAACAATATATTGAGGTTTATTAGCTTCTGTTCCAACCACCATAGAAATAATATTTCTGTCATCATAGTGTATGGAATCAGGTCCATACTTTATTCCTGTAGCTCCATAATTTACAAAGAGAATATCTCCTGCCTTGATTTCTACGTCTGTGGAAGCTGACTCAAATATTGCATTACGACCATCAATCTTAATGACATCAAGCTGAGTACCCTCGTAGGGGTTTTGAGAAAACCTTGATACATTATATAGGGCTATATAGTCATTTTGTGTTAGTCCCCCGTAACCTTTCATATCCCACATGAAAATTTCTTTATTGCGATCTTCATTGCCATAGGTGATCTGTGCGCGAGTTTTGTTTTCAGAATCACCAAAGGTGATATATCCACGAGTATCCTCAGAGCCCGGAAGCATTGCTCTTACTGTTAGTACACGAGAGGGTGTTACATTTTCTTGAGGCATTTCTGACTGGCAGGCACATAATACTGCCAATAGAGGGAGCAAGGTAAAATATCTTCTTGGATTCATGACTTTTATTCGTTCGTTATGTTTTCACCACCAAGTACCTCCATCACCGAAATCGGGAGCACTTCCTGTGAGGATTGGTTGTTCGACTTCGATGTTGATTATCTCGGATTCGGGTTTTACGTAGGTTTCCTTTGTATTATTCTCTTTCATATGGTCATAAATTTTCTTGATACAAAATTAATACACGATCTCAAATTTGCCAAGAAAAAGTATGCGACAATTTTAAATTTGGATGCGACAATTTTTAGATTGTTGTTTATTAGGTATTTATAGTTTGCTCAATTGTTGGCAAAAAATGGCTTTGATGAGAAAAAGTTACAAAGCAGAAATCACAAATTCTCTGAATTGCGGATAGCGGAAGCAGCTTCCTTATACTGGGTTGGTGTCATGTCAAAGCGCTCTTTGAAAGCTCGCTGGAGTGTGCGTGCAGTTCCGAACCCAAGTCTTGAAGCGATCTCGGCTATGGTTTCAGTTGAATCGCTGTCGAGTATACGACGAGCCTCTTCCAAACGGAATGAGTTGATGTAAGCATGTACAGTCTGGTCGTGTTCGGAGCGTATCAGTTGAGCAAGCGCTTCTTGTGTGATACCGAGATAATCGGCTAGTTCACAACGCCCGAGAGCCGGATCTGTATATGGATGATCCGAAATCATATATTGGTCAAGACGAGATATAAGACTCTCAACTTCATTTTCAGTAGAGGGCTCGATTATCTTATTGATAAGTGTCTGATTTGCACGATCGTATTCGTGTAAACGCTCTACAAGCAATCTATTTCTTTTACGTTCTGACAAAGTGTTCCTATAGGCAACTCCTAAAAGTATAAGGAGTAGAAGTGTCACAGATCCGAGTCCTAATAGTCGCATGGTATTGGTTCGTTTTTCTTCGCGGACTAATTCGGATCTATAGAGTAGAGTTAGGTCTTGTAGTCGACGGTCAGTGAGATTTGCCGACAGGGAATCGTGGTAAGTTATGTATTGTGAATAAGTGCGGGCACTTTCCTCATGAAGTCCAGCCATATTTTGAAGTTCTGCCTTGAGTTGAAGGTCTCTAAGATAAAACCACGGGAAGTATCTGTGTGTATTGAGCAGAGTGTCAATGTCTGCGAGTGCTCCTGAATAGTCTTTGTTAGCAGCCCTTACACGACTTCTTACGTCGTAGAAATGCTCATATGCCCGAGCCGGAAAGCTCTTATTTATATATGTCTTTGCACTGTCGAGAAGATTGCCGGCTTTTAGTCTGTTTCCATTCCGGTAGGCGTTCTCTGCTTGAAAAGCAAGGGATGTTACAGGATAATGACCTGTAGGGTCGGTCCAAGAGTTTTCAGAGATATTTCGATCTACAGTCTCAGCGTATCTTGTTCCTGCCTGCAACATGATTACTGTGTCTCCTTTTGCCCGGGCAATTATATGTATCCATTCATCAAGACTTGTGGCTGTTCCAAAGTGGGTTCCGGACTTTAGCGGATCAGATGCATAGGGGAGTGCAGACAAGGCTTCCTCAAGAGCGCGATCCGATTGAGAAAGTTTGTAAAGAATTTGGGCTCTTACGCGCTTTGCCATAGCTATAGCAAGAGAATCGGAGACCTCCACCGCATCATTCTGCATTCTGACAGCGAGTGAGTCTGCTTCTGCATAGCGGCTATCGGAGAAAAGACGGTCAATAAGGACATTGACAGCTCCAAAATAGCAAGCATCCTTTCCTGAATCGCTCATGCTGTCAACGATGGCTTCGATCTTAGGCACAACAGTCGGATCTCCAGGATTGAGATTCTGAAGTTTTTGTACCGTCAATACACGTCTTACAGCCTCCTCTTGATCATAAGATCTTGTCCCTCTGCCGCAACTGGCTGACAGAAAGAGAACACAGATACTTAAGATATATGTCAAAATGTGTTGTTGAAGCATACGTTTTAGAGCCCATCTCATAAATTTGAGAGTCCCTGGGGTCGCTGGATTGGAGCGA
>CAMWQF010000139.1 GCA_947176285.1 uncultured Porphyromonadaceae bacterium | reverse complement strand
AAGAAGATAAGACCCTGCTGATTGAAAAGATCGGCGAGACTCTCAAGGAATATAGTTGTGTCTATCTCGTACAGTCACAGGGACTGAACGCAGAAAAGACAAGTGCATTGCGTCGTGCTTGCTTCCAGGATGGCATTAAAATGCTATGTGTGAAGAACACACTTCTCAAGAAGGCTTTTGAGGCAAGTGAACTCGACTACTCAGAACTCTACGACCTTCTTCATGGCGAAACAACACTTCTTCTCTCAAACGTAGGCAACGCTCCTGCTAAGATGCTCAAGAAGTTTCGCGACAAAAAGGAAACACTCCCAATGCTTAAGGGTGCATTCGTAGAAGAAAGCGTATACATTGGCGAGGAAATGTTGGATACCCTTGCCTCTATCAAGAGCAAGAACGAACTTATTGCAGATGTCATTGCATTGCTGCAATCGCCTGCTAAGAACGTCATCTCAGCCCTCAACAGTGGTGCTACTAAACTTCATGGCATCCTGGAGACACTTTCCAACAAAGAATAACAAACTAAGTAAAAATAAACAAAAAACTATACAAAAATGGCAGATTTAAAAGCATTTGCAGAACAGCTCGTAAACCTCACTGTTAAGGAAGTAAACGAACTCGCTCAGATCCTCAAGGACGAATACGGTATCGAACCCGCAGCTGCAGCAGTTGCAGTAGCAGCAGGCCCCGCAGCAGGTGCACCCGCTGCAGAGGAAAAGACTAACTTTGACGTTGTGCTCAAGGCAGCCGGCGCAAGCAAGCTCGCAGTCGTTAAGCTCGTTAAGGAACTCACCGGTCTTGGCCTTAAGGAGGCTAAGGAACTCGTTGACGGCGCTCCAAGCGTAGTTAAAGAGCAACTCCCGAAAGCTGATGCTGAAGGCCTTAAGAAGCAGCTCGAAGAAGCTGGTGCTGAGGTTGAACTTAAGTAATCTTGCAATAGCATCATAAGCACGATTCCCCCGCGGCAATGCGGGGGAATTAGGCTTTTAAAGCAAATAGTGCGCACATCAGAGGTTTTGAAGAGACTTGTCATGTCTTTGAATGCCGATGATTCCGCAGATTTTCAGATTCCTTTTGATTGAAAAGGCGAGTCTGAAAATTATTTGTGTATAATAGGGTAGGTGAAAATGCTTGTTTTATGTATTTTTATCACTCATTAACACTTTTTAAAGATTTCAGGCGCGGTTTTAGCTCCTTAGAATAGCTACTTATCCAAACGATTAATCTTATCAGAATGTCACAGAATACAAATGCAAAACCTCGTGTAAACTTCGCCACGGTGAAGAATCCATATCCATTTCCGGATTTTCTCGAGGTTCAGCTAAAATCCTTCAGGGATTTCCTGCAGCTCGACACTCCGCCGGAGGAAAGGAAAAACGAAGGTCTCTACAAGGTTTTTTCAGAAAACTTCCCGATTGCGGACACCCGCAATAACTTCGTATTGGAGTTTCTTGACTATTACATTGATCCTCCACGTTATTCTATAGAAGAATGCTTTGAGAGAGGACTCACGTATAGCGTGCCTTTGAAGGCTAAACTGAAACTCTACTGTACAGATCCCGATCACGAGGATTTCGACACGAGTATTCAGGACGTATATTTAGGTCCTATTCCCTATATGACCGACCAAGGCACGTTCATCATCAACGGTGCAGAACGTGTTGTTGTGTCTCAGCTCCACAGGTCGCCGGGTGTATTCTTCGGCCAGAGCATGCATGCGAATGGAACTAAACTATATTCAGCGCGTATCATCCCGTTTAGAGGAAGCTGGATTGAGTTTGCCACTGACATCAACAATGTCATGTATGCCTACATCGACCGCAAGAAAAAGTTGCCTGTTACCACTTTGCTTCGCGCTATAGGACTTGAGAGCGACAAGGATATCCTTCAGGTGTTCAACCTTTCGGAGGAAGTAAAGGTTACCAAGTCAAATCTTGAACAGGTAATAGGAAGAAAACTTGCAGCACGTGTGCTTAAATCTTGGATCGAAGATATAAGCAGTGACGAAATCGGTGAGGTAATGACTATCGAGCGCAACGAGGTAGTTGTAGACCGAGGCAGCGAGATTTCAGAAGACAACATACAGGCTATTCTTGATTCCGGAGTAAAGACAATCGTGCTTGAAAGAGAAGATGCTAATGCCACTGACTTCAGCATCATTTTCAATACTCTCTCAAAAGATAGCTCTAACTCCGAGACAGAGGCGATTCAATATATCTATCGCCAACTTCGCAACGCAGAGCCGCCAGACGATGCATCGGCTCGCGAAGTGATCCAGAATCTTTTCTTCAGCGAAAAGAGATATGATCTTGGAGAAGTGGGCCGCTACAGAATCAATAAAAAACTATCGCTCACCACGCCTATGAATGTGAGGGTTCTCACTCGTGAGGATATCGTGGAGATCATCAAATATCTGATAGAACTGATCAACAACAAGAGCGATGTAGACGATATCGACCACCTCTCAAACCGTCGCGTTCGTACGGTAGGAGAGCAGATGTATAATCAATTCAATATTGGTCTGGCACGTATGAGCCGCACTATCAGAGAGCGCATGAACGTGCGCGACAATGAAGTGTTCACTCCGACAGACCTCATCAATGCCAAGACAATATCAGGCGTCATCAACACCTTCTTCGGCACAGATGCATTGTCACAGTTCATGGACCAGACCAACCCTCTGGCAGAGATAACTCACAAGCGTCGTCTTTCAGCCCTCGGCCCCGGCGGTTTGAGCCGCGAGCGTGCAGGCTTCGAGGTGCGCGACGTGCACTACACCCACTACGGTCGTCTGTGTCCTATCGAGACTCCTGAAGGTCCTAACATCGGTCTTATTTCTTCACTTTGCGTATATGCTAAGATTAATAATCTCGGATTTATCGAGACGCCGTATAGAAAAGTGACCGACAGCGTGGTAGACCTCAAGAACGAGGATGTTATCTATCTGACGGCTGAGATGGAGGAGGGCTTGAATATTGCCCAGGGTAATGCTCCTCTTAATGACGATGGCAGCTTCATCCGCGATAAGGTTAAAGCGCGTCAGGATGCTGACTTCCCGATCGTTGCTCCCGCAGATGTTCAACTCATGGATGTGGCTCCTATTCAGATTGCTTCAATCGCTGCATCTCTCATCCCATTCCTCGAGCATGACGACGCTAACCGTGCGTTGATGGGATCAAACATGATGCGCCAGGCAGTGCCTCTTATGAGAAGTGAGGCTCCGATTGTGGGCACCGGTATCGAAGGACAGTTGATCCGCGATTCCCGCACACAGATCATGGCTGAAGGTGAAGGAACAATCGAATATGTAGATGCTACAACTATCCGCATCAATTATGATAGGACAGAAGATGAAGAGTTCGTGGAATTCGAACCTTCTCTCAAAGAATATAAGATACCTAAGTTCCGTCGCACCAACCAAGGCACTACAATCGACCTTCGTCCTATCTGCGAAGTTGGGCAGAAAGTGAAGAAGGGGGATATCCTGACAGAAGGGTATTCTACAGAAAACGGTGAACTTGCTCTCGGCCGCAACCTTAAAGTGGCATTCATGCCATGGAAGGGCTACAACTATGAGGATGCCATTGTGCTCAACGAGAGAATGGTGAAAGAAGACATCCTTACTTCCGTTCATGTGGATGAATACACACTTGAAGTGCGCGAGACGAAGCGCGGTATGGAGGAACTTACTTCCGACATCCCGAATGTCAGCGAAGAGGCAACTAAGGATCTTGATGATCGTGGTATAATACGTGTTGGCGCTTATGTAGTCCCGGGCGATATCATGATCGGTAAGATCACTCCTAAGGGAGAAAGCGATCCGACACCTGAAGAAAAACTGCTTCGTGCCATCTTCGGCGACAAGGCAGGGGAAGTGAAGGATGCTTCACTCAAGGCCAGTCCTTCTCTTAAGGGCGTTGTGATCGGAACCAACCTTTTCTCTAAGGCAGTCAAGACCAAGACTTCACGCAAGACAGCCAATGAATTGACAGAGGCTCTTGATAAGGAATATAAGAAGAAACTCGACGACCTTAAGGATATTATGGTTGGCAAGATGGAGACACTCCTCCATAATCAGGTTTCTGCCGGAGTCAAGGATTTCCTCGGTGATGAGATAGTGGCAAAAGGTCAGAAGTTCAACGGTGTCAATTGGGCTGACTTTAAGTATGAGACTGTCAACCTCAGCAATTGGACCGATGATGCCCGCATCAACGGCATGGTAATGAAACTCGTGACCAACTATTTGCGCAAGTATAAGGAAATTGACAGCGAGCTCCGCCGCAAGAAGTTTGATATCACAATCGGTGACGAACTCCCCTCAGGCATCATGCAGATGGCTAAGGTCTATATCGCCAAGAAGCGTAAGATTGGTGTCGGAGACAAGATGGCAGGACGCCATGGCAACAAGGGTATCGTATCAAGAGTTGTGCGCCAGGAAGATATGCCGTTCCTCGAAGATGGAACCCCGGTTGATATCGTTCTTAACCCGCTGGGTGTGCCTTCACGTATGAACCTCGGACAGATATTCGAGACCGTATTAGGATGGGCAGGCAGAGAACTTGGTGAGAAATTCGCTACTCCGATTTTCGACGGCGCAAGCCTCGACGACCTCAACGAATGGACCGACAAGGCGGGGCTTCCAAGATATGGCAAGACTTACCTCTACGACGGAGGCACAGGCGACAGATTCGACCAGCCTGCTACAGTAGGTGTGATCTACATGCTTAAACTCGGGCACATGGTTGAAGACAAGATGCACGCAAGATCCATCGGTCCGTACTCTCTTATCACTCAGCAGCCACTTGGCGGTAAAGCCCAGTTTGGTGGACAGCGTTTCGGAGAGATGGAGGTTTGGGCTCTTGAAGCATTCGGCGCGAGCCACATTCTACAGGAAATCCTTACCGTCAAGAGTGACGACGTCAACGGACGCAGCAAGGCATACGAGGCAATCGTAAAAGGCGATCCGATGCCAAATCCGGGAATCCCGGAATCGCTCAACGTGCTTCTGCATGAACTCCGCGGTCTTGGACTGAGCGTGACACTTGACTGATAAGAATTAAACTGACCATAAATTTTAAAAATCCCGGACCGGTGAGGATTAGTCTTCATCGGCTCCGGACAACATAGAAAGGAAACTTATGGCTTTCAAGAAAGACAATAAAATCAAGACTAACTTCACCAAAATTACGATCGGACTTGCATCTCCTGAGAAAATCAAGGAGATGTCGAGCGGTGAGGTGCTGAAGCCGGAGACAATCAACTACCGCACCTACAAGCCGGAACGAGACGGCCTTTTCTGCGAGAAAATATTCGGTCCTGTCAAGGACTATGAATGCCATTGCGGAAAATACAAGCGTATCCGCTACAAGGGCATCGTCTGCGACCGTTGTGGTGTGGAAGTGACAGAGAAAAAGGTTCGCCGCGAACGCATGGGACATATCGAACTCGTGGTGCCGGTGGCTCATATCTGGTATTTCCGTTCACTCCCCAATAAGATCGGATATCTGCTCGGTCTTCCATCAAAGAAACTTGACTCGGTGATCTACTACGAGCGCTATGTAGTGCTTCAGCCGGGTGCTGCTGCCAATATCAATACTGATACACGCGACGGCGAGAAAGTGTCAGGAAAGGCTCTTGAGCGTTTGGATCTTCTCTCTGAAGAAGAATATCTCGACATTCTTGACAAACTTCCTGAAGACAATCAGTTGCTTCCTGATGATGATCCGAATAAGTTTATAGCAAAGATGGGAGCAGAGGCTATTTATGAACTTCTGCAGAACATTGATCTGGAAAGTCTCGCAGCCGATCTTCGCGACCGCGCTCACACAGAGGGATCTCAGCAGCGCAAGACTGAGGCTCTGAAGCGTCTGCAGGTGGTCAACTCGTTCCTCGCATCCAAAGATGTCAACAAACCGGAATGGATGGTGCTTAAGGCGATTCCTGTGATCCCGCCTGAACTTCGCCCTCTCGTTCCTCTTGATGGCGGCAGATTCGCTACATCAGACTTGAACGACCTTTATCGTCGTGTGATCATCCGCAACAATCGTCTGAAACGCCTTATAGAAATCAAGGCTCCCGAAGTGATTCTCCGCAACGAGAAGCGTCTTCTTCAGGAAGCTGTGGATTCACTGCTTGATAATTCACGCAAGTCGTCGGCTGTGAAGAGCGACGTTAACCGTCCGCTTAAGTCGCTTTCTGACTCGTTAAAAGGTAAGCAGGGTCGTTTCCGTCAGAACCTTCTCGGTAAGCGTGTCGACTATTCAGCACGTTCAGTAATCGTGGTAGGTCCGGAACTTAAGATGCACGAATGCGGTATTCCAAAGCTTATGGCAGCGGAACTCTACAAGCCATTCGTAATCCGTAAACTCATAGAGCGCGGTATTGTGAAGACTGTAAAGAGTGCAAAGAAAATTGTAGACCGTAAGGACGCAGTGGTGTGGGATATCCTTGAACACGTAATGAAAGGACACCCGGTGCTTCTTAACCGTGCCCCGACACTTCACCGTCTTGGTATCCAGGCATTCCAGCCAAAGATGATCGAAGGCAAGGCAATTCAGCTCCACCCGCTCGCATGTACGGCATTCAATGCCGACTTCGACGGCGACCAGATGGCTGTGCACTTGCCGCTCGGCAATGAGGCTATTCTTGAGGCTCAGATGCTGATGCTTGGCGCTCACAATATCCTTAACCCTGCAAATGGTGCTCCTATTACTGTTCCATCACAGGACATGGTGCTTGGTCTTTACTATATCACCAAACTTCGTCCCGGCACAAAGGGAGAAGGCTCGAAGTTCTACGGTCCTGAAGAGGCTGAAATAGCATACAATGAAGGCCGACTCGACCTCCATGCTCCTGTTTCAGTGCTTGTAGACGATGTAGATGAAAACGGCAATCCTGTAAAGGTGCTCAAGGAAAATACTTCTGTAGGCCGCGTGCTATTTAACCAGTATGTGCCTAAGGAAATCGGATACGTAAATGAGATTATATCTAAAAAATCACTCCGCAACATTATCACGAAGGTGATCAAGACCTGCGGTGTGACCCGTTCCGCTCAGTTCCTTGACGATATTAAGAACCTTGGATACAAGATGGCATTCCGCGGAGGTCTGTCGTTCAACCTCGGCGATGTCATTATCCCGGAAGAGAAGGCTGAATATGTAGCCCAGGGTAATGCTCAGGTAGAAGAAATCTTGGCTAACTACCAGATGGGTATGATCACTGCCAACGACCGTTACAATCAGGTGATCGATGTATGGACCAATGTCAACAAGAAACTTGCCGACACTCTGATGAAGCAGATGGAGGAAGACCAGCAGGGCTTCAACTCTGTATATATGATGCTTGACTCCGGTGCCCGTGGTT
>CAMWQF010000138.1 GCA_947176285.1 uncultured Porphyromonadaceae bacterium | reverse complement strand
ATTCTTATTTTAGGCCTTGCTTACGCTTGGCGGAAAGGAGCTCTCAAATGGCAGTGACTATTGATGATATCAAGATCAAGTCGATGAAGACTGACGACTTCAAAGACAATGAATACATCGAAAAACTCGTCGAAGAACTCAATGCTACCGGTGCTAACGTAGCAGTCGGCAAACTCGACCAACTGATCAACTGGGGTATTTCCAACTCACTATGGCCTCTCTGTTTCGGCACGAGCTGCTGCGCAATCGAATTCATGTGTCTCGGGGCTGCCCGCTACGACATGGCTCGCTTTGGTTTCGAGGTTGCCCGCAACTCTCCCCGTCAGGCAGACTACATCATGGTGCAAGGCACTATCGTCCACAAGATGGCTCCGGCACTCGTACGTCTCTACGACCAACTTGCTGAACCCAAGTATGTGATCGCTTGCGGCGGTTGCGCTGTAAGCGGCGGACCGTTCAAGAAATCTTATTGCGTTGTTGACGGTGTCGATAAGATACTTCCCGTAGATGTCTATATACCGGGTTGCCCTCCGCGTCCGGAAGCCATGTTCTATGGCCTTATGCAACTGCAGCGTAAGATCAAGATCCAGAAGTTCTTCGGCGGCGTCAACCGCAAGGAAAAAATCAAAGACTTCTTCCGCAAGCATCCTGAAGATGCAGGCGAGTATTAATCAATTTGTCAACAATACACAACTTATAAAATGAGCGTAAAAGACAAAATAAGCAAGATTTGCCCGTCTGCCACATTCGAGGATGCCGATGTGCTTCTCGTAAACGTTCCGGCAGAAGATTGGAGAGCCCTTGCTGAAGCACTCAAGCATGACCCGGATCTCAATTTCGATGTCCTTTCTGCTGTAGTCGGAATGGACTGGAAAGAGACTCTTGGCGTGATGTATTATTTCACCGCTACCAGCCGCAAATGGGAGATGCTGTCGGTCAAGGTTGCTGTCTCTGACCGTGAAAACCCTTATATTGACACTGTTTCCGACCTCTGGAAGGTAGCTAACTTCCAGGAGCGCGAGGTATATGATTTCTACGGCATAAAGTTTGTCAACCATCCCGATATGCGCCGCTTCTTCTTGCGCAACGATTGGAAAGGATATCCGCTGCGCAAGGATTATGATGCCGACCCGAAACTGAATCCGATTCCGGAAAACGACGAGAAGAATGAGGATAATACAGTTTCATATGTCAAAGATCCTAATGGTGTGATTAAGCCAATACCATCCAAGGTGTTTGAAATGCATGATTATGTGATGAACATTGGTCCTCAGCACCCATCTACTCACGGAGTTATGCGCTTCCGCGTGGCACTCAATGGTGAGGAGGTGAAGAAAGTTGACGTGGTTTCCGGCTACATACACCGAGGTATCGAGAAACTCTGCGAGGAACTTGGATATCCTCAGATTCTCCATTTCACTGACCGTATGGACTACATGAGCGCACACCAGAACCGTCACTGCCTATGTGCATGTATCGAAAAGGCTCTTGGTCTTCAGGTTCCTGACCGCGCTGTTGTGATCCGTACCATCATGGACGAGTTGATGCGTATCTCCAGCCATCTGCTGGCATTTGGATGTACGGCAATGGACCTTGGCGCCACCACCGCATTCTTCTATGGCTTCCGCGAACGTGAAATGGTGCTCGATATCTTCGAAAAAACATGTGGCGCACGCATGTCGATGAACTATAATGTGATTGGCGGTGTAATTGCCGACTTACATCCTGATTTCGTGAAAGATGTGAAGGCTCTTCTTGCCATCATGCCGGAGCGCCTGAAAGAATACCACACAGTATTCTCCGGCAATATCATAGCAAAAAACCGTCTCCATGTAGGTCATCTGAGCAAGGAAGATGCCATCAACTATTGCATCACCGGCCCTTCAGGACGCGGATCAAACTGGAGTTGCGACTGCCGTAAGAAGCATCCATATGCTGCCTACGATCGCGTGCAGTTTGAAGAAGTCCTTCTCGACGGCTGCGATTCCTATTCTCGCTACATGGTGCGTATGAAAGAGATTGAACAGAGTTGCCGTATCATTGAGCAACTCATCGACAAGATACCGGAAGGAGACATACGTGCTCAAGTGCCAAAGATTGTGAAACTCCCTGTAGGACACTGGTACACTCAAGTCGAGGCTTCACGTGGCACTTTCGGCGTATACATCGAAAGCGACGGCTCAAAGAATCCTTACCGAGTGCATTTCCAGAGCCCCTGCTTCAACCTTGTTGGAGTAATGGATCTCTGCTGCCGAGGAAATATGATTGCCGACGTAATCACAATCGGTGCTGCTCTTGACTTCGTAATCCCTGATATTGACCGATAACCAAAACGATAGAAAACGACATGTTTGACTTTAGTATAATAACCAATTGGTTGAATGACCTTTTGCTAGGTTGCATGCCGGAATGGGCAACTATTCTCGTGGAATGCATTATAGTCGGTGTGATTCTGCTTGCTGCCTATTCTGTGCTGGCAATGTTCTACATCTTCTACGAACGTAAGCTTTGTGCTTATTTCCAATGTCGTCTCGGCCCGATGCGTGTTGGTCCTTGGGGTCTGATGCAGCTTTTCGCCGACGTCATTAAGATGCTTATCAAGGAGATCATTTCTCTTAAAGGCACCGACAAGTTCCTTTTCAAACTTGCTCCTTATATTGTAGTGGCTGCTTCTGTGACAGTCTTTGCTTGCCTCCCCTGGGGCTACGGGCTTCAGATCATAAACTACAACATCGGAATCTTCTTCATGCTTGCTGTCTCAAGCCTTGGCGTTATAGGTATCCTCCTTGCCGGATGGGCATCCAACAACAAGTATTCACTCGTAGGCGCAATGCGAAGCGGCGCTCAGATGGTGAGCTACGAAATCTCTATGGGGCTTGCACTAATGGCCATCGTGTTGGTTGCCGGAACCATGGATATCAATGAACTCGTTTGGAAACAGGAAAACTGCTGGTTTATTTTCCAAGGTCACATCCCTGCAATTATTGCTTTCGTGCTTTATCTGATTGCAGCTACTGCTGAGACCAACCGCGGACCATTTGACCTTCCAGAGGCTGAACACGAACTTACCGCCGGTTTTCACACTGAATATTCCGGTATCAGTTTCGGTATGTTCTATCTGTCAGAATATCTAAACCTATTCATCGTCAGCGGCATTGCAGCCCTTATGTTCCTCGGCGGATGGATGCCGTTCCACATCGCCGGATGGGATGGCTTCAATAACGTAATGAACTGGATTCCAAGCATCGTTTGGTTCTTAGGAAAGGCTTTCTTCATCAGCTACATCATTATCTGGTTTAAGTGGACTTTCCCCCGTGTGCGTATCGACCAGCTTCTTACTTTCGAATGGAAATATCTCATGCCAATCGCGCTGGCTAACCTTGCCCTGATGGCAGTGTGTGCAGCATTCGGCTGGCTATTCTAAAAAATACTTGAAGAAGGCTTGAAATCCTTCTTCAGGACCAATATTAACAACACTTTTTCGACATTCTAAAAAAATGAGCGCAAATAAAGGAACGATCACACAAGTCATCGGCCCCGTTATCGACGTTAGTTTCGAGGGTGGCAAAGATACTATACCCCCCATCTACGCGGCTCTAAAGATCACGCGTGATAATGGAGAGGAACTGATTCTCGAAGTCGAGCAGCACATCGGCGAACAGACGGTTCGCTGCGTAGCAATGGAATCTACCGACGGTCTTCGTCGTGGGATGGAAGTAGAAAACCTCGGTCGCCCTATCGCTGTGCCTACCGGCAAGCAGGTTAAGGGAAGACTTCTCAATGTAATTGGTGAACCTATCGACCACCTTCCTGACCTTGACCGCGACAACCTCCGCCCTATCCATCAGCCGGCTCCCGCATTTGAGGATTTGGCTATCTCAACAGAAATTCTTCTTACTGGTATTAAGGTAATCGACTTCCTTGAACCTTACACAAAGGGTGGTAAGATCGGTCTCTTCGGTGGCGCCGGTGTTGGTAAGACTGTGCTTATTCAGGAACTTATCAATAATATTGCGAAAGGATCAAACGGTTTCTCGGTGTTTACAGGTGTAGGTGAACGTACTCGTGAGGGTAACGACCTTCTTCGTGAGATGATCGAGAGCGGTGTCATGAAATATGGCAAGAAGTTTGAAGACGGAATGGAAAAGGGTGAATGGAATCTCGAGGACGTTGACATGAACGAAGTTGAAAAAAGCCAGGTGACTATGGTGTTCGGTCAGATGAACGAGCCTCCAGGTGCACGTCTGCGTGTTGCCCTTTCCGGCCTTACAGTGGCAGAGCAATTCCGCGATGCCGAAGGTGGCGGACAAGATATCCTTCTCTTCATCGACAATATCTTCCGATTCACTCAGGCTGGATCAGAGGTGTCTGCGCTTCTCGGACGTATGCCTTCTGCAGTGGGTTATCAACCAACTCTTGCTTCTGAGATGGGTGCCCTTCAGGAACGTATTACATCAACGAAGAATGGATCAATCACTTCAGTTCAGGCTATCTATGTGCCGGCTGATGACTTGACCGACCCGGCTCCTGCTACCACATTCTCATTCCTTGATGCTACTACGGTGCTTAACCGTAAGATTGCGGAACTTGGTATCTACCCGGCAGTTGACCCTCTTGACTCAACTTCTCGAATCCTTGATCCAAATATCATCGGTGAGGAACACTACAATGTGGCTCAGCAGACAAAACAACTTCTTCAGAAATACAACGACCTTCAGGATATCATTGCCATCCTTGGCGTCGATGAACTCAGCGATGAGGATAAACTCGTGGTTGCACGCGCTCGTCGTGCTCAGCGTTTCTTAAGCCAACCATTCCATGTTGCCGAGCAGTTCACCGGTGTTCCGGGAGTGATGGTGCCTCTTCAGGAAACAATCCGCGGCTTCAAGATGATTCTCAGCGGTGAAATGGATGAATATCCCGAACAGGCATTCCTCAATGTCGGCACTATCGATGAAGCGATCGCCAAAGGCAAGAAGATGCTTGCTGAAGTATAACAAATAGCACATTTCGATAATGACTTTAGAAATCATTTCACCTCAGGAAGTCGTTTTCAAAGGCGATGCGGATGCTGTGACTCTTCCGGGAGAACTCGGTAAATTTACAGTGCTTAAAAATCACGCGCCTCTGATTTCCGTGCTTGTTGAGGGTTCTATCGACTACCGCACACCCGCCGGTGAAGAGAAAACCTATGCCATCAAAGGAGGGCTTGCGGATGTAGACAATAATGTAATTTCGGTGTGCATCTATTAACTTAACTGTAATGAGAAATAAATTTGCCATACTGTTTTTGCTCATGTCAATCATAGCACTTCCATTCTCCGTCAAAGCATCGGAGGAGGAGAAGGGCGCGGTAGACGTGAAAGGAAACATCTTCCACCACCTCGGCGACGGCTATGGATGGGAAGTGCCATTCAGCCATACCTATCGCATTCCGCTCCCGGTGATCGTAAGGGCAGAAGACGGAAGCTGGCACTGCTTCTCTTCGGGTAGGCTTGTAAAACATGAAGAGATGAGCGATCCGGAAAGCAGTAAGACCCACTCAGTGGCTATCCCGCAGATAGTGAATATCTCTAAAGATGGTAAGAAGGATGCATATCAATTTGTTCTTGCCCATGAAAGCAAGCACAAAGATAAAGTAGTGCAGTTGCTTCCCACAAGTGAAGCCGAAGAGGCTCAGGCAGAAAACCTGGCTGCCGCACAAAATGATGAGATTGTTGACGGATACGTTAAGTTTGATGGCAAATATTACAAGGAATACAAGCCTTTTGATATCTCCATCACAAAAAATGTCCTCGCTCTCTTCATTGCAGCAGCTCTCGTCACATGGATGGTGATGGGTCTGGTAAGATTCTATACCCGCAATGGATTTAAGGCTCCACGTAAAGGAATGGGATTCCTCGAACTATGTGTGGATTTCATTTATACCGGTGTGATCAAGAGCACTCTGGGCGACAAAGCACCTAAATTTGCGCCTTATCTGCTCACTGCATTCTTCTTCATCCTTGTGATGAACCTTCTCGGACTTATCGTGATATTCCCCGGTGGTGCCAACCTCACAGGCAACATTGCCATTACCCTCGTATTGGCTGTAATGACATTCGTGATAACGAATATCAACGGCAACAAGCATTATTGGAAGGAAATCTTTTGGCCTGATGTGCCTCTCTTCTTAAAGTTTCCATTGCCGATCATGCAGGTGATTGAGGTATTCGGTATCTTCACAAAGCCGGCAGCCCTCTGTGTTCGTCTTTTTGCCAACATGATGGGCGGTCACATGATCGTAATCACCCTGACACTCCTCATATTCATCTTCGCTGCATATGGTGCAGCGATTGCAGGAGTTTCAACTGTGGTTTCGCTGATATTCTCGATTTTCATGCTTGCCCTTGATACTCTTGTCAGCTTCATCCAGGCATATGTGTTCACACTCCTATCTACAATATTCATCTCGATGGCTATCCACGAGGAGCATGAGCCTCATGCCCATGAAGAGGCAGCATCCACAAAAGCCTGATAACGGCGTTGACAACCAATTAGTCCAATTAGACTGATTAGGCTAACATGACTAATTATTCAAAAGAATAAATAAAAACAATAATAACTCATAAAAAAGAAAAAGACTATGTTTTCAATGATTTTAGTAGCAGAAGCTCTCGCCTCTTTCGGCGCAGCATTTGGTGCTGGCCTTTCAGCAATCGGTGCAGGTATCGGTATCGGTAAAATCGGTAGCAGCGCTATGGAAGCAATCGCACGTCAGCCTGAAAGCGCAGGCGACATCCGCTCCAATATGATCGTGATCGCCGCTCTTATCGAGGGTGTTGCTCTTTTCGCTGTGATCGTTTCCGCACTTGCACTCTTCATCTGATCGGCTTTAGCCATAAATCCTTAGAAGAATGGAATTATTCACGCCCGATTTTGGACTGGTGTTCTGGATGTTCGTTGCGTTCATCCTCCTCTTCATCGTTCTCGCGAAGTGGGGATGGCCTGTGATCATCAAGCAGATGGAAGGGCGTGCCGACGCTATCGACAAAGGTGTGGAATATGCACGCGAAGCCAAGGAGCAACTTGACAACGCTAAAGAGTCCGCACAGAAGGTGATAGGTGAAGCTCAGGCCCGTCAGGCTGAAATGCTCCGCGAAGCTGCAAAAATGAAGAGCCAGATCATCGAGGAAGCTAAGAAAGAAGCTTCTGAAGAAGCTCGTAAAGTGATGGAAGCTGCTAAAGTTTCTATCGAGCAGTCACGCAAGGAAGCTGAACTCCAGTTCAGAAATGAAGTTAGCAAGTTCTCTATCGACATCGCTGAAAAGATGGTGCGCAACCAACTTAAAAACGATGAAGAGCAGCAGAAACTTGTCAATAAGATGTTGGACGAAATAGAGAAGAACTGA
>CAMWQF010000137.1 GCA_947176285.1 uncultured Porphyromonadaceae bacterium | reverse complement strand
GTCCAATTATTGCCTCGATTGATTCTGTCGTATAGTTGGCTATTTACAGCTGTACGAGCAGCATCCCCGGCAAAAAGTTCCGACAAGGAGTTTGATGTCGTGTTTCGGAAATTATATGTGAACGAGGGTCGAAAATCGAAAGTATTGTTTTCGTTGGGGTTCCATCTTGCTCTGAAGAACGCCATGAGGTCATGACTTTTATCACGAGAAGCGGAAGTTGAGTTCTGATAGCTTACTGAGTCTGGGAGGAGATTCATTGTCTCGCTGCTGTTTTCCTGAGTTCGATCTCCGTGGTCGTAGCGGACAAAACCACCAACAGCAAGCTTTTCTTCATCGCCTACGGCGAAGTCTACACCAAGTTGTTGAGCAGTGAGGATGCCTCCATTTCCACCTCCCATTCCGAAGTTTCCACGACCCATATCCATGCCGCCTCTCTCGTTGATGTTGTTTGCCCTTCCGTTGATGGATATACGATTGCCATTGTTCATGTTGGTCACGTTGAAACTTTCAGTGTAGCGGCCGTCTGTGCCATAACCCAGTTTGACGTTGCCAAACCAACTGTTTTCCATTCCTTTCTTTATGGTGAGGTTGATCACAGTCTCATCCTCTCCGTCATCGACACCTGTCAGGCGAGCTTGTTCGCTCTTGCGGTCAACGACCTGCACTTTTGATACCGCCTTGGCACTGAAATTTTTTGTTGCCATCGATGGGTCATCGCCGTACGCTTCCTTACCGTTGATAAGAATTTTCGATACGGTCTTGCCGTTGGCTGTGATACTGCCGTCCTTTCCTACTTCCATTCCGGGCATCTTCTTAAGAAGGTCTTCCACCATGGCGTTGTCTGTGGTGTGGAATGAGTCTGCGTTATATTCGATAGTGTCTTCCTTGGCAACAACAGCCGTCTTTACTCCTTTTACTACCAGTTCCTTAAGCAGGGTCGATTCGTCGTAGAGTTTGATGGCTGGAAGTTCTATAGTCTTGGTGGTATCGGCTACAGTGAAATCTCTTATTTCAGTGTCCATGCTGGTCATTGATGCCTTGATAGCATAGCGTTGGGGCTTGAGATCATTAAAAATATAGCCTCCATCTAAATCAGTCATCATGCCTGTGAGGATAGAGGAGTCGGGTAGTGCTAATAATGTCGCGGTGGCTCCGATAAGAGGTTGTCCTTGTGAGTCGACAATCTTTCCTTTTACTGTCGCTGCTATCAATGTTGCCACTGCAAGAAGCAGAACTGTCAGGAGAGAAAATATTCGTTTGTTCATAATGGAAAGTGAGAATGTTTATCAATTCAAAAAAATTGAGTGTGTTTCCCACACTCATATTTAAAGACTGACATTCTCACTAAAGGTTTATTCACAAAATGAAAAAAAATTAAGGCGACTACTTCATTTGCCGAAGTATTGTCGCCCTAAAAATTATTATATCAGTATTATAAGTCTAAACAGTTTTACTTTTTTTTACGATGGTTGATGTGTCGGACGAAGCAGGTCGTTGACAGTCTTGACAGGATTGAAAGTCTCAACCGGAACTTCTACCATAACAGTATTCCAGTCGCTCATTGCACCGTTCCAAAGTCCGGGAAGTTCAAGGGCTTTGATTTCAACTCCTTCGCGGCTCTTGATTGAGATAAATCCTGTGGCTTTATCCACATAGTCAGGAAGATAGAATTTCTCTCCCTTGTAGTCTTTTGTGCATACTGCCAAGTCTACCGGATTGAAGTGGGTTGCCTCTTTAAGAAGTTTCTGTGCTTCCTTGTCTTTAGGATTGATTTGCGAAGATTCCAGAATCTGTGGGCTTACAGTGCCGTCAGGGTTATATACGAGGAACGGACCGCCACCGGGTTCTCCTTCGTTTTTCACCATTCCGCATACACGTGTAGGACGGTTGAATTTGCTGAAAAGATAATCACGAAGTTCTTCAGGACTCATTTCAGTAGCTTTGTCATGTGTCACGCAGAGTTTATGGCGCAAGAAGTCAAGCATCTCTACCATCTCTTCTCCAGATGGAACACCCTTGGCAAGTTTTTCGCAATATTGATCAATCTTTCTCTTGATTCCTACAAGGATACCGCCTAGCACCATCTTATAAGTGATAGTTGGCTGGCGGAGAGCATCAGGAACGAGATTGTCGATATTTTTGATGAAAATTACGTCAGCATCGAGGTCATTGAGGTTTTCAATCAGAGCCCCATGTCCGCCCGGACGGAAGAATAACTCTTCATTCTCATAGTAGGGCGTGCCATCCATATTTGATGCCACTGTATCTGTAGATGGTTTCTGCACGCTGAGTGTTATGTCATATTCCACTCCATATGCATGCTCCATGATTGCCTTTATTTCCTCAAGTTTTGCTTCTACAAGAGGCACATGTTCTTCAGAAACAGTGAAGTGAAGGTGTACTTTGCCATCTTTTCCGGCTGCATACTGTGCCCCTTCAGCAAGATGCTCCTGAAGAGGAGTGCGACTGCCACCAACTTCCTTGTGGAATTCAAGTAGGGCCTTTGGAAGTTTGCCATAGTTGAGGCCTACCTTATTTAGAAGTACATCGATCACATCTTTATAACGTCCCATCTTCACGAGACTGTCTACACTGTATCCAAATAATTGGAGACATAGGAAATTAAGTTTTGCGAAGAATGCAAATTTCTCGATATTGTCGAAAAATTTCTTCATGAAGTCATTGTCCGGCTTATTGCTCTTGCCATTTAGGAAGGAGAAAAGATCCTTAAACATACGTGAAGCGGCTCCGCTTGCCGGTACCATTTTCATTACTTTGGCACCACCTGCAAGATATTTCTTCCACATCTCTTCGCTCTGGTGGATAAGTTCCGGAGTTGGCACTGTCAGTCCGTGACCAGGTGTCACCGCTGATTCAATTTTCAAGAAGGGAAAGCCTTCTTTGAGCATCAGAAGTTGCTCTTCGAGTTTTGCCTCTGATATGCCTCTTTTTGCAAGAGTTTCGAGGTCTTTGGCTGATAGATTCATAGGGTTATATATTAAAAATGATAATCAGTTATTCATAGATTCACAAAACTTAATTATTGTTTTTGTGAATCTATCTGTTGGATCTTTTGGTTGATGATAGCACCTTTCTTTGCAAGCATCGGTATCATTCTTTCGTCGCGTGCTATGCGAGATAACACTTCATAAAGATTCCATGTTGACATCATTAATGATTGTGCTTGTTTTGGATAAGAAAGACTTCCTGTCTGCTTATTATCTTCAAGATATATTATTTTTATATCACTGCCATTGTTTTCTGCAATTAGTTTGGCGCACGATGTGGCAGCACTGTCAGAGAAGCATACCGTATTCAGACCAGCCATGCGGTAGTTGAGCGCTTGATCATGTGCCACTGTCGAAGTCTCGGCTGTCTGTCCATTTGTCACTACGCGAAGACGATTGAAATGTGCATTTCCTGCTAAAGCTGCTATCAGCTCAAGTTTCTCGCTTTTTGTGATTCTTGCCACAAGACCTGTACTTTTCAGAGGATAATTCATCTTCCATCCTCCTGCAATATAGTATCCTTCCACTTCACGAGGATTCTCTACATAATCGAATGTATGCACCATAGCATCGAAACTATTATTTAGAGCCTGCAGTTCGGTCTTTATTGAATCAGTCTGCCTTTCGACCGCTTTTAGAGAGTCAGGAAGCGAAGCCTCCCATTTTTCACGCTCAGCCTGAATGCGCTCCTTGGCTTCATTTCTCCTCGTGCATGCTATAGAAGCAGCCAAGATGAAAACTCCAATAGCAAAGGCAGTTGCTTTATTAATATTGATTTGCATCATTCTAAAAATTCACAATTCTACATTCCAAATTCTAAATTCGAGTTACCTCTTTCACTCCCTTTACAGTCTTTATCTTCTTAATGATTGAAGAAAGAACTGCATTATCAGAGATTCCCAATGTCAAATATCCGTGGAAAAGTCCGTCATCAGAGTCAACCTTAATATTTCTAAGGGATGCCTTCGTCTCCTTGCTTATGATAGAAGTGATATTGGCAACAATTCCTATATCATCCTGACCTACTATTCTTAGTTGGACGGGAAGTTCCGATCCTCCTTTCCCGCTCCATTCTACTCGAATCAGACGATAAGGATAGCGTCCACGTATATTAGCGGCATTAGGACAGTCAGTCTTATGTATCTTCACCATGCCATCAGAAGATATAAAGCCGAATACTTTATCCCCATATATAGGATTGCAGCATTTTGCAAACTTATAGCTAAGACCTTTTATAGACTTCTCACCTATGGTCAGAACTTCTCCGGAATCTGATTCTTGATTGTCGCGGATCAATTCGAAATCTTCTGCTGTAATTCTTTCAGCATGGTCTTCAGGGGCTGTAGCCACTTGATATGAATTGATGAATTTACCGGCATCAATCTTTCCATCGGCAATATCGGCAAAAAATTCGTTGACATATTTGTATCCTTCTTTTTTGATGAGTTTCATCATGGTGGATTCATCTATCTCAATCTTGCGGTTTTTTGCTCGGCGCATAAGTTCTTCTTTGCCGAGATCAGCACGAGCTTGAAGTTGCTCATGAAGTTTCTGCCGGATTTTGTTTCTGCTCTTAGAACTCACAACAATGTTCATCCAATCCGGTTTCGGCGATTGGCTTGCTGAAGTGAGAATTTCTACTGTATCTCCGCTTTGGATCACATGACTAATCTTGCGATGGCGTCCGTTTACGATTCCACCAGTGCAATGTGCCCCGACATTCGAGTGTATGTAGAATGCAAAGTCAAGCACTGTTGCCCCTGCAGGAAGTTTGAAAAGGTCACCCTTAGGTGTGAATGCATATACTTCCTTAGTGTAGATATCCATGCGGATATCTTTCATCAACTGCATAGGGTCATCTTGTCCTGCCTCAAGGATATCGCGGATATTATTCATCCATTGGTCGGTGGAGTCTGACTTTACTCCTTTGTAGCGCCAGTGGGCGGCAAGACCTTTTTCTGCTACAAGATCCATCCTCTTTGTGCGGAACTGCACTTCGACCCATTTTGATTCCGGTCCCATCACGGTGGCGTGTAAACTTTCATATCCATTGCTTTTGGGAATGGAAATCCAGTCGCGCATTCTCGATGGGTTAGGGGTATACATGTCTGTAAGAATAGAGTAAGCGAGCCAACAGTCGCTTTTTTCTTTCTCCGGGGGGGTGTCAATGATGACGCGTATAGCAAACAGATCGTAGATTCGGTCAAGATCTACTTTCTGCTTCCTCATCTTAGCCCATATTGAAGAAATGGATTTTGTGCGTCCTTTGATTGAGAATGAGAGTCCGGCATCCTCAAGTTTTTTCTTCACCGGGGCTATGAATTTTTCCACATAAGCATCTCGAGAGCGTTTTGTCTCGTTAAGCTTATGTGCTATTTGCTTATATATTTCTCTATTAGTATATTTAAGGGAGAGATCCTCCAACTCACCTTTTATTTTATAAAGTCCAAGCCGATGAGCAAGTTGTGCATACAGAACATTAGCCTCAAACGCCATATTGCTGACCCACTCAGTGTCCGGATGATTGTTGATGGAACGCATCAATACGAGGTCGCGAACTATCATTATGATGATTACGCGGATATCATCGGCTAGAGATAGCATTAGGCCACGGAAGTTGTCCTGATTTTGTATATTCTTTTTTGCTGAAAAACGAGCAACTTCTTCAAGTGATCGGAGCATGGATGCAACATCAGAACCAAAAATTTTTTCTATCTCATCCAGCGTTATCACTTCTCGATTGAAGTCGCAAAGTAAGATAGCAAGCAGTATGTTTGTATCAGCATCGATGAAATGTGCGAAAGCATCGGCAGTCTCAAGTGCAAGCACCATGCGAGGCAGACCCTTCTCATCATAAGGGGAAGTATCACCGGAACAAGCTTTTCGCAATAATTCTCGAAGCACTTGGTCGGCATCTTTTGAAAACGAAGCAGCCTTTGACACACCTTCATAAAGGTCGCGGCAATGACGCAGTTGGGAGAGAGGAAGTCGTGTAGCTTGAGCTTTGATTTCTTCCATGGTTCCGTCTGTTTGTTTCTCTGAAGCCGTTTTCTCAACTTCAATGACAAAGTTACTAAATAAATCGATAATAAGCAAGAAAAAGTTTAGTTCTTTATTGTTTTCCCGCCAATCGCTTTATTTTGTTCAATATTGAATAGGGCATTAGGCGCATGGCGCGATGTCCTATTGTGCTCGCAAGGCGTTTCGTCTGGTAGGACGCTGAATTTCCAAATTTATGGAAGTATTCTACAGTTGCCATCATGTCTGCAGTCATTTGCATGGCGAGTTCTTCAGCGTTATATAGTCTCACAGGAACGTCTTCATGCTTTGTGATCACAGAAACTATCCTTCCCTCAGGTGTAACTGTTGTCACAGTGTCTGCAAATTCTTTACAAAGTTTGGTGACATTCAATTCTGCATCCTTATTCCAAAGAATAAAATCTCCATCTTTTTCCGTTATGTTGAATTGATGAAAACCTCGATATGATTCGTTTTCAGCCTCATTCCTGAAGTGATTGAGATATAGCACACGCCCCTTTTTGAGAGCCACAAGAGCCAGAATGATTCCTTTGAATGGATCCGAACAATGGTCAAGAGCATTACGCACATGAATGAAATCCACAGAGTTTGGAGCATACGAGCCTGTAAGACTCTCGATCATACCGAATTTTATCTCTGGTCGATATATCTTGTATTTCCGGAGAATCTTATTGTAGAAGGGAGCAAGGGGATCAACATAATTCACAGTCATAGGTTTGCCATTGATGATATTGCCAAACATATAGCTTAGAGCGCAACCAACATCCAGGAGTTTCGGCTCAGACGTTTCTAATCCCGCTACATATGCATCAATGTCAAAATTATCAAGTGCACACGGCTTATTATATTGCGACCATCTAAATAAATCTTTCCGTCGCTTCTTATTTCCATAATAGCTTCTCCAAAACGCCACCTCATAAGGGATGCCCGAAAGCCACCTCTGAAACTTGTCGACTTCATTTATTTTCTTTTGATCTTCCATCATGCTGTTTTTATTAAATCCATTGCAAATTTAACAAAAATCTCTCAATTATCCTTAATATCTCTTGATGAAGTTGAAGATTGAGTCGTAGGCAGCGTCTCTGTGTGGCTTCTTGCTTAGGATGAGGTCGTGGAGTCCGGAGTCAATAGTGCAGACAGTCACAGGATTTGGACTCATCTTTTTTATCCTCATGCCTACATTCTGAATCATATGGGGGTCGAGCACAGCATCTCCATATTGGAAACTTGGATCATAGTTGCATCCATCTACTTTCCTGCTTGAATGCATTATCAGAACTGGGACAGCCAACTTATCAGCATGCTTTTTAACCCGATTTTGAGTATTCTGTATCTGTCCTACCCAAGAGAATG
>CAMWQF010000136.1 GCA_947176285.1 uncultured Porphyromonadaceae bacterium | reverse complement strand
AACTTCACCCTTCAAAATAACCGAATTTTTCAAAAATATTTTTCAGTTTCATTTCTATTGATTACTTTTGTAGGGAAAAATAACAACCCTACAAATCACATACCTAAATATTATGAAAAAATACCTATCATTAGCTTTAGTAGCGTCTATGGCAACTGCAATGGCAGCTGCCCCTACAAAGGGATTTATAAAGTATTCAGACATTCATCCATCCGGTACTGAAACCATTCTCCACGCATGGAGCTGGAATTTCCGGAACATTGCCGAAAACATGAAGAAGATTGCCGATGCCGGATATTCTATGGTGCAGACATCCCCTGTGCAGCAATGTTGGAATCCGGAGGGTTCTAAAGGAATGCTTTTCTCTGACAATGAGAAAGAAGGACAATGGTATTTCTATTATCAGCCAACCGACTGGAAAATCGGTAACCAAATAGTAGGATCCCGCGATGAATTAAAGCAGATGCTTGACTCTGCCGCTAAATACAATGTGCGAGTGATTGTAGATGTATTGCCAAATCATACGGCTTTTGATGTTGATGCTGTCAGCGACGACCTTGTAAATGCAGTAGGGGGTCGCAACAAACTCTATCACTCTCAGGGACTCAATCCTGTTCAGGATTACAACGACAGATACCAGTGCACGCTTTGGGGCTCGGGGGCTCTTCCTGATGTAAATACTGAGAACAAGGATTTTCAGAAATATTACATGCTTTTCGTCAATGATTTGCTCGACTTAGGTGTGCGAGGATTCAGATACGATACAGCCAAACATATCGGAGTTCATTCCGATCCTGTAGATTCAGCATCCGGAGTCACTGAAAATGACTTTTGGGACGTAGCCACCGGACAGAAAGCAGTGAAAGGAGTAAAACTTAATGTGCCATATGAAGATCTGTTTGTATATGGCGAGGTTCTCCAAGACAAGAATGTTCCGGAAAAGGAATACGAAGAATATTTCGGACAGACAGCCTCAAGCTACGGGTGGATCCTTCGCGAAATGCTTGAAAAAGGATCTGCTAAAGATATAGACATCATTGATTGGCATCATTCAGCATCCCCGGAGACTCTTACTACTTGGGTAGAGAGCCACGACACTTATTGCAATGCCCACGAATCGGCACATCTCACCGACGACCAGATCCGAACTGCCTGGGTATTCCTTACGGCACGCGATAAAGGGACTCCCCTCTTCTTCTCACGTCCAGCCGGATCAACCCGCGATAATTATTGGGGTAACAACCGACTCGGAGACGCCGGCAATGATGAATATTTCCATCCGGAAGTTGTAGCGGTAAACCTTTTCCGTAAAGAAATGACAGGACAGCCTGAAAATATTCAGACTTGTTCTGAAGGAGAGGTGCTTGCTGTCAACAGAGGCAAGAAAGGAGCAGCGTTGATCAATCTAAGCACGCTTTCAAAACCCATTGATGTTGCAACTTCATTGCCAGACGGGAAATATCGCGACAAGGTATATAATAAGGAGTTCTATGTGAAGAAAGGTAGACTGACCGGTATGCTTGCTCCCAGAAGGACTTATATACTTCAGAAATAAACAATACAAAAATCCTAAAAAATGATAAATAAGGTGAACCGAGTGGTTCACCTTATTGTTTTATTGCCAAAGAATGACCGAAACAGTGGATATGGCTTATGCCGGATTCCCGAAACTATTAAAATCTTGATTGAAATGGCTAATGAAAAAAGTCTGAAAGGCACTCAGACAGAACAATTGATATGTGCCTCTTATTTGAACGAAACGCAGTCGTACGCACGCTATTTGTATTATTCACAGATCGCTGACAAAGAAGGTTTATTCCCAGTTGGAGTAATATTCCGTGAATCAGCCGACAATGAACTTCATCACGCCAAAGTATTCTTAAAAATGTTGCAGGATACTGAAGTCAATGCTACAGTCGCTACTGAAGCAGGATTCCTTGGCAAGACTGTAGATAATATCCAGACTGCAATGAAGGAAGAGATGGAAGGCGGATATGATTACTATATGGCTGCTGCAAAGACCGCTAAAGAGGAAGGCTTCGACGACATAGCCGCTCATTTTGAGGCTATTGCAAGCGTAGAGAAATTCCACTACGACCGCTTTGCCAAGTTCCTTGACATGATTCAGAAAGGAACTCTCTGGAAACGTGAAAAACCCGTAACATGGCATTGCCTCGTATGTGGTTATGAATATGTAGGTACAGAACCACCGGTAAAATGTCCTGCATGCGACCACCCCACAAGCCACTATATTTGTGTGGAAGATGGCTATTGTCCAGCCCCTGCAAGTTGATACAAATATTTTATGAAAATAATCAAGGCTGCCCTATCTCAGGAGCAGCCTTTTAATTGTATTAGCAAGAACTAAATCATGCATTATGACATGCTTTAGCATGGGCTTAGCCTATTATGCATTATAAATTAACTGTAAAATTTCCTAAATACAGTCACTATATCAAGATGATCTTGCACTCCGGCAGTTTCTGCTGCGGAATGCATAGCCCAGATTGGAGCACCCATATCAACTCCTCGCAAATCGATCTGTCCGGTCAAAATATTACCCAACGTAGAACCGCCTGCCACATCGGAATGATTCACGAAGTATTGACATTTCACCCCTGCTTCTTCACAAAGAGAACGGAAAACCGCTGCCCCATCTGCATCCGTCATATACTTACAGTTGGCATTAATCTTCACTACAGGACCTCCTCCAATAACCGGATGATTAGTCGGATCATACTTATCGTTATAGTTAGGATGCCAAGCATGTGCATCATCAGCAGAAATCATAAAGGAATTTGCGACTGTGCGATAGAAAGCCTGAGGCCCAAATCCTACGCAAATGCATATTCGCTCCAAAATTTCACGCAAAACGGGAGAATGAGCACCTTGCTTTGTGCCTGAACCGGTCTCTTCGTTGTCAAAGACAGCCATGACTCTTGTAGCGCCACATGGAGCGTCGCATTCTTGCAGCAATGCCTCAAGAGATGCAAATGCCATGCTCAAGTCATCAATTCTTCCGCTCTGAAAATATTCTTGGTTTACGCCCACAAGTTGCGACTTTTCCAATGGATAAAGATTCAGTTCATAGTCAATGATTTCTTCAGGTTGAATTCCGAGATGGTCAGCCAATATACTCTTCACGACACCTCCTCGCTGTTTATAGCGATCAATTTGCTCCGGAGTGAAATATCCTACCACAGGCTTCATGTCTTTCTGCACACTCAACTTGTTGCCTTCATTAACTTCCCGATTGAAATGTATGGCAAGATGAGGGATTGTGCAGACAGGTTTCTGAAGGTCGACTAATGTAGTAACCGGATGCAGGAAGTCTTCTCCCATCGTCATTACTCGTCCTGAAATGGATAGAGGACGGTCAAACCAAGTGTACATGATTCCACCACCATATTTCTCCACATTTAGGCTGACTACGCCTCCTTCTCCATATATCTCGCATTGGGGTTTTATCTTGAAGCAAGGAGAATCGCTGTGAGAGGAGATAATTCTGAATCCCGAGTATCCAGGAGCATCGATGCCTACAATGAAGGCAAACAATGCAGAATCATTCTTCACCACATAATATTTTTTGCCACATTCAAGATTCCATTCATCTCTAGTGTCGAGTTCAATAAAACCTGCTTTGTCAAGTTCCTTACGAATGGTTGCCACTGCCATGAAATTGCAAGTAGAGGCATCCATCCATTTCAATAATCTTTGTATCATATAATGTTGTCAGTTCTTAGTTTTCAGTTGTCAATAACATTATTGATTTTTCATGTTGCATCATGTTATATCTTGTTGCTTCATGTTTAATCATGAATATAATCTTGGCTTTGCAATTCCAATACCGACAATTATGCATTATGAATTGAGTTTAATGCCCTAAGCACATTACATAGGGTCTGCGACCAATATTCCTTAAAAGCATCCTTGCACACTCGGAATGCTTCTTCAAGATTACCGCCTTCGCTTTCCCTGACTTCTGCCACAAAATCATAAAGAGCCTGATAAATATCTGCCAGATTTTCGGAAATTGTCGTAGCAATCGGCGAATCGGAATATTTCATGTCTCTCACGAAAGTCTCAAGATAACTGTCGTCCTCTCCAAATACTGCAGCCAATTGCATCCTTATTGACTCATATTGCATCTCATCAAGATGATCTGTAAGACCTATGCCCCATTCTTCCAATGCAGGACTCTCACCTTCATCTATATCATGAAATTCAAAATATATTCTTGGGAGATAGCCCAGAAGGTCATTGACAAAATCCCCTCTTTCCATCTCTCCACTATTTTCCAAGGCAGCACAATACTCTGAACAAAGTGCCACCAAATTTATCAATCGTGTATGTATAGCCTCCATAATAATTTCTATTAAAAATCAAAATTCTAAACAAATAAACGCTTATACAAGATACGGATTCGTATCCCATTCCTTGCCAATAGTGGTTGGATTCCCATGTCCTGAATAGACAGCAGTATCTTTCGGAAGAGTCAAAAGCTTATTCTTTATTGCATCTACAAGTTGACGGTGATTGCCACCAGGAAGGTCGCTTCGTCCTATGCTGCCTTCAAAAAGGGTATCTCCGACAATTACAAAACCATCTGCCTTGTCGTATAGGCATATGCTGCCGGGACTGTGACCGGGAACGTGAAGAACTTTAAGTTCTCCTTCCCCTACTTTTATCACATCCCCCTCTTTCAACTTATTGTCTATTTCGATTGCAACATATTCCCCGGGGATTCCGAAACTTTGAGCCTGCTGCGTAAGATATTTTCCTAGAGGAGCATCGTCGCCATGAGCCTCTATTTGAATTCCATATTTCTGCTTCACCCATAAGTCAGAAATGGCATGGTCAATATGAAGATGGGTATTAATAAGGTGAGTCACTTTCAAGCCCTCTCGTTCAATAAATTTTTCCAAAGCCTCAAACTCACTCTTCCGGCTCATTCCCGGATCAATGATCGCAGCCTCTTTTGCTTTCGGATCATACACCACATATGTATTGATCCCAAACATATAAAATCCAAATTTCGCTACCTTTAACATGTTGCTTTGTTTAATTGTTTAATCGTTTAATTGTTTATGCGTTTATTCGTATAAGTGTTTATTCCTTATTCTTTAAAGGCTTAGTTTATCGGGGTATACACGATTTTCTTGGTATCGAAGAAACCTTCTTTGAAGTAGTTTGATATGTCCACTGTTTCAGAAGACTTCAATCCCCTCAATTCAGCGCCTAAGTCTCCTCCTTTAAGGGCAATGACACCGTTGGGAATAGCATTACATTGCTCCTTGGCAATATTCTTTCGGCTTAGTTTTACAAGTTCAGACTGTGGCATAACAGCCCGGCTAACTACAAAATCAAACTTTTCGTGGCATTCACCGCTGTCGCCATGCTGAAATGTCACATTGGAAAGACCAAGTCGCTCGGCAATGTCAGCAGCCACCTTCAGTTTCTTCCCAATCCTATCGATCAGATGGAAATGCACTTGAGGAAACAAGACAGCCAGAGGAAGACCGGGGAGGCCTCCTCCGGTACCAAAATCAAGGACGCGAGTTCCCGGCACAAAATTTATGAATTTCGCGATGCCAAGACTATGGAGCAAATGGTTCTCCTCAAGATTATCTATATCCTTTCTGCTTATGACATTGATCTTCTCATTCCATTCCGGATAAAGAGTCATCATCTTCTCAAATTGTTCCCTCTGCTTATCTGTTAGATTCGGGAAATATTTCGTTATCTTTTCTATCATAATGAAGTTGTTTAAACTTATTTACGAATTCAAAAAAACAAAAAGAAGAGTTAAACTAAGGATTCTTTTTATTAATCTTCCGCCATCTTCTCGGCATCTTTCCCATCTTTCATCAGTCACGATGCCCGCATCGCTCCTTCTTCATGATGAAAAATCTGCTCGAAAATATGACGAAATCTTAATAAAAAAATAAGTTTAAGCAACTTCAATGCAAAAATAACAATTTTTCCGCAAATTATCCCAAAATTACCCTAATATATCAGTGTTTTTTATTAATTTTGCAATTACTACTTAGAATTCTTAATTCTCAATTCAAAATTCTCAATCATTTGAAGGAATATGCATAAGTTTTTAGTTCGTGCCGCATCAGGCATTGTTTACGCTGCTATCATAATAATCGCTATCCTATGTGGTGGCTGGACAATTTATGCCCTCGCACTCATATTTGCTGTAATCGGATTTTGCGAACTCAACTATATGGCTATGGGATATTCTCGCCGGTTGCTCCCGATCTATTTGACATCTTCCATAGGTGTCTGCCTTGTAATCAGCGTCTTTAAGTTCAGCATTACGCTTCCTTACATTTGGGTTGCAGCTGCAACCGCATTATTCCTTCTCATCGTATTCTCATATTTCTTATCAGTCAAAAGGATAAAAGGGGTAACTGCTAAGGAATTTTACGAAGGAGACTACAGGAAGACACCAATGTTTGGGTTCGGATATTTAGGTTTTCCCCTCGCAATGATGACTCTTTGTCCTGTAGAGCGCCTTGCCCTTCTTGTGTTCGCGCTGCTTTGGATCAATGATTCAGGCGCATACATTGTCGGATCACACATTGGCAAGCACAAACTCTGCCCTTCCGTCTCCCCAAACAAGACGTGGGAAGGATTTATCGGAGGATGCGTTCTTACTATCCTCGGAGCCTTCTTGCTTTGCATATACTGTGATTCTTTCTTCGGAATGTCGGAATTTAAGATATGGATTTGGATTGCCATTGGAGTATTAACCTGCATTTTCGGCACCTTAGGTGATCTTCTCGAATCAAAGATAAAACGATTTTACGGAGCGAAGGATTCAGGACACTGGATTCCGGGACATGGAGGAATCTTAGATCGAATAGACTCATTCCTACTTGCCTATCCTGTTGCCTTCATTCTCCTCGTCTTCATCAATTGAAAAAGATCTGTAACCTATGAAATCTATTGCCATATCTCTTATATTTTCGATTCTTTTCGCTTGCTCAATGCTTGCTCAGACACCGATCCTCACCCATGTATTCGACATCCGGGCTGAAATAGGACAAGCTATAAATGGAGGACAAAATCCACATGGTGTCAGAGTAACCATCCCTATCACCGGAGGAGAAGTCACCGGCAAAGTAAACGGAAAAGTAATTCCAGGGGGAGCCGATTACCAACTTGTCAATCCTGACCAGCAGAGATCTGAACTCAAAGCCATATATACAATAATGACCAATGATTCCGTTGCTATCCATGTATGCAACGAAGGAATCAACAGGTTTGCGCCTGATGATTCCTACTTCATGACATCCCCAAAATTCGAATGCGACATAAACTCCCCCTACAACTGGCTCAACAACCGTATCTTCATCTGTCGTCCTATAGGCTTCGAGCAAAACGCCATCACCCTCCGC
>CAMWQF010000135.1 GCA_947176285.1 uncultured Porphyromonadaceae bacterium | reverse complement strand
TCATGAGTGTCTCGTGGGCTCGGAGATGTGTCTAAGAGACACGTATTATATAATAAATTGTGTTCTGATGATTTTTTACTATACTCGGCCGTATTTAATTAAGAAATTGGATTTTTAAAGTTAATAATTGTTAAATGATAACCTAAATTCCTATTAAGATACTGATTGTAATGTAATTTTGCTTATATTTGCGATATGGATAGTATTAAGCGATAGAATACACCAATTGCTGATGTATAATATGGTTATTATCATTCATTTTAGAGATGAATATAAGGCGTAATGCTTTTGTAATACAAACTAATCTAAAATCAAGTGCTCATGAAAAAGATTCTTCTATTTTCAAGCCTATGCGGACTATCAGCACTATTGCTGCTTGCTCGGTCTCCGGGGGGGGCGATGGTGTTGACGCATGGTTCAAGACCTTGCCGACAGGGACAGATTTGCAAGGAAGGTATCAGTGGGTGGATGTTGCCGGAGATTCTGTGCTCCAATATGCACAGGGAAGGATTCCTCTTTTATTCTTATATTTATAATCAGTATTTGTAATTGTAAGATTATTTTGCTATTTTTGCATAAAAATTTATTAAAATATGAGATACAGAGTTTAGGAAAATATAATAACCCGCATAGATGGCCTACTATATAGACATAACATCTATAATACGCGTTACCTTATCACGATATCTTTTGATAATAAAACCGAGATTAAATAAATGGCTGAACGTGAAAATAGAGACAGAATTGGAAGATACAAGTCCTCGGATGAGCTATCTGAGCTTTGGCAACATCATAAGGACGGTTGTTTGTCCAAAGAAGATAAAGATTTTTGGAATAATGGAAAACTTCTTGAATATTTAATCCTTAGAGCATTTGAGTTAGAAGAAGCAGATATTCGCTGGCCTTATTCTATTAAGATTGATGGTGATGTAGTAGAACAAATAGATGGAGCCATTCATATTAATGATCTTCATATTCTAATCGAATGTAAGGATTATACGAAAAATGTTAATATTGAACCTTTTGCTAAGATGCGTAATCAATTGCTCAGACGTCCGGCAAATGTGATTGGATGTATATTTGTAAGGGAAGGTTACACAGAACCCGCAATGACTCTTGCCCGCTTTGGTGCTCCACAAACTATCCTTTTATGGAGCGGGAATGAATTTGAATACTGCATCAAGAATAAAAAATTGATCGAAGGTCTGAAGATAAAACTTAAAGCCGCTGCAGAAGAATTTGACTTCTGTTATAATGTTAAAGCATACTTTGAAACCCTATTATTGGAAAAGAAACAATGAAAGAGAATTTTATAATAGTTGAAGGTGCGTCCGATGTGGTTATTTTAAATGAAATTTTAAAATTGACATTATCTGAAGAAAGATATAAGTTCCATTTTTTTGAAGCTGGAGGTTATTACAATGCCATCACAAGTGTCAGGCCTATATTGGATTTGGTTTCACTCGACTCTAAGGTGCTTTTAGTATTTGATGCAGACACATCTGATCCCAGAAGAATACAGGAAAGAATAGATTTTGTTAAGGATCATCTTAGCTACGTTTCACGTCCTAAAAATTTTAATTTTTTTGTATTTACTCCTAATATAGATGTTGAGATTCGACCAATTACTGAACTATCAAAGCTAAAACGCCAACATAGATTGGAATACAATGAAAAAGTACAAAAAAGGATTAAGGAGAATATCGACAGCATTATGAAAATTCCTGTTATACAATCCATTATTGACTTTATCAAGTAGCAATTGTCCTTCAGTATCTAACAATGCGTCGTTTCCAGCTAACGGCAATGCCAGCGGCCAGATGTCGCACACCTATACTTATGACGCTCTCTATAGTCTCGCCACTGCGACGGGGTCATACACAGGAGCTGACACCAATTCAAACTCCGACACCCTAACAATGGGCTACGGCAATATGCACCGCATCAAGTCCAAGTGTCAGCATCTCACTCAGAACAACGTTCAGTTTAACGGTATTCTCAATGTCGGTTACGACCTCATTTACAACCACGGTTTGGATGTAGGGAAGAAAATCCAGCTCGAAAGTGTAAAGGATATTGATTATAGAACTGAAGAGACTTCCGGTGACAACAATATTGAAAACGGGCACGTTATTCTTATATGAGAATGGAAATCTTGTCTATGTTAACATCAGCCTTATGATGACCGACGGACATAGAGACAATGTAAGCATTATATCAATCTTAATCTGAAAATACAATTAGCCGAACTATTCACAGATATTTCGGCTTTTTTATATTATCAGGATATATGATACTTTTCTTTTATATGTTCAGCCACGTGTTCCACTTCCGGAAACAACGTTGATTTGTCTATGCCGAGAGCTTCAAGTTGCTTTCTGATCCTTTGCTTATGAGCTTTATTGATGATATACATCTTATATCCGAAGTTCAACGATGCCGGTTTGCTCTTATTGCCGTTAATGCCATAAAGAAAGAATGCTCCAGATTGGCGGATTATGCGCGGATTATCAAACATCGGTTTCACACAAAAGACCCTTTCGATATCCCTTGAGTCAATCACATTTTGGAAGTGTGGTTTTTCGAATTTGATTTCATGGAGAAGATACTGAATATCCTCTTCTTGGTTAAAACTGTTCCTATCCATATCTCTCAAATTTTCAATGCTGAAATCTAGTGGACGTTTGGCGATGTTGGACGCGACACTTACCGCATCACTATCGAAATATTTTATATCGGTGGTCCGGACTTCGAAGCGGAAAAGTTTACCATCAACTGCGTCATTCTCGCACGCAAAGTATAGAGCTACCAAAGGATTTGTAGTGATATCTAAAAGGCGTGTAGGCAAAGAATAATGTTGCATTTTGACCAACTTTTCAAAGGTAGATGTGCAGCCTTTGAAATCAGCCGGACATTGGGCGATAATGTCTCTAAAGATCCTATTCTCATTTTGGATTAAGTACTTTTCCCTATATATAGAGGGGACTAATCCAAAACTTTTATCATACTGTCCTCGATAGAAGATATGATAATCCATATCTTCCTCCAATTCGCCTTCAAGTCTTTCAAATAGAGTTCTGATACTGCTGATACTTGAGACATCGTTCTCAGGGGCATGAGTATATGCTTCGTATGAAATTTCCCATGGAGATTTTCCTAGAGATCGAACTATCTCTTCTGACAGCTTCTTATATGATGCAAAACTATCATAGGTATAGCCCAGCTTCTTGCTTCTCAGGTAAGTCGATGTGTTGGAATCTAACGGGATATATCTTTCTGGATTAACGTAGAACAGCACAATGCTGAGCTTACCTTTTCCGACACTCTTAATGTTCAATGCCGTTTGAAAAAGTCTTTCATCTACATTCCCAGTTTTTACTTGCTTGAACAATGTCCATAACACATCTATATCCTTTTTATTCCGTATAGATTTACGGGGAAACAAATGTACTTTCATCGGATGTATAGTTGGAATACCCGCAACATCGGTCGGTTCTGTACATTCAAACTGCAGCTTCTGCCTTAAATTATGTAGGATTTCGATTCTTCGTTCATCAGAATGGAACTTATTTAGATACGAAATGAAAGTGAAAGGATCTATTTCCCCTAACTCAATATACTCACCTGTTTCGTGACCGTCGCGAAATCCCGTTATGCCAATATCTTTTAATATTGTTATAAGTTTCTGCTGGTGGTCTTTTTGAAGAAGGAGCCAGTCAGACAGTTCGTTATATAATGATACCCATGTAAAAATTTTATTCATATTTAATGTAAGTATTTAATCTGTTCCCATCAGTATATTCTCATTTATTTTCTTGCCTGAAATAAGGTATATTTTGTAATTATCATTTCACCCCTGATATGACTGTCCACAAGTTACATCTTTTATTGCAGTTTTATAAAACTGCAATAAACTGATTAGATAAAAAATATTCTAATAAATTAAATGTTGGTCATATATAGAATGTCATCTTCATGCATTAAGGCATTCATCTATATAGTATATGATTCTTTGACATTTCCGACAATCAGTGAAATAGGGTGGATGGAAAAGTGAATCTCTTTTTTTATCGTATCAAATGTGGTAGAAATCACAATCTGTTTGTATTGTTCCGGGCATTCACCTTCTTTGAAATAAGTATGTTTATAGTCTACAAGTCGCTTTCCCAACAAGTCTTTAATCATCCATTCAGGACCTTTGTATCCTTCTTGTCGGGTGAGTCTGTTAAACTTTGGAATCTCCATTATACTTTGTGCTGCTTTCACAAGATCATCTTCGATTGAACCTCTATACCATGCCCTACGCACTTTGAATAATGGTTTGTTCTCGTTTTGCTCACGATACCTTATTACCAATATCTCTGGGAATGATTTTAAAGAATCAAGATTAAAATCTTTTGGGACAAGTATAAAGTCATTATCGTTGACACCGGCATACTTCATTGAATCGCCATGTACAACATAGCAGTTATACAAGGACAGGTTCAATGGCTTTCCGTTGGAATCACAGAAATTGCATTGCTGAATATCTATAGCTGAGACTTTTGTGCAAGCTTCAGATTCTTTACTGCCTGCACATGCGACATAGTAATCCTTTTTCGGAAGGACTATGGTAGCATGATTTATTATATCCTGCTGCACTTCCTTTCGATTACGATTGGCTGTCTTGTTTGCCCTGTAGTAAGTCCATCCAAAATAAATGATGCCCCCGGCGGCCAAAAGCGCCGGGAATACAGAGCCATTCAGAAATGATGAAACTCCAGAAGTTATAGATGTAATCATATCAATCATTTATTTTATTTGGAATAAAGGTTGGTTTTATATCAACAAAATGAAGATATATATTGTTGGCGAATGATGAACATTCCCACTTTATCCATCCCATTATAGGGAGAAGCAGGTAGAACAATATGTTCAGCTCTGGATACGCGTAATAAAGGATGCCTACGATAAAGGGAATCGGAATAATGAAGAAAAGTCTTGAATTAATTCCCAGTACCTCCCCGTCGAAATTCTTATCGGGATTGGCGTTCTTAATATCAAGGAACATTATAGCTGACTCCCAGACGAATACCAGAAAGATTATGAACACGCTCATTAGCTTCACAAGAACAGGATCTCCAATACTTTGGAAGCTCACTGTTCCGATGAATAGGGCAATCGTCCACAAGGCGGCTTGCAATGATGGAACGACTTTCGTATGTATTGCTTCAGGTGTCATTTTTCAAATTGCGTTATAAGCAAATGCAAAGATACAAAATTTTTCTCTTATCTCATAAGAATTTTCTAACTTTCGAGCCATTGATTTGGCAAATTCCCTTTATAATTGAATGTTTCCGGGTTTAAGGGCATATATCTCACAGTACAAGAGTAGTTAAAAATTGTTAATTCACTGCAACAAGGTCGTTAAAGATAATGGTTGTAACGTATTTTTGATTATATTTGCACAATGTTTTATTCTGGGTTATAGGTTATTTGTAATCTGGACATTACATTTTGTTAACGCCACATAAATGTTCAAATTATGAAGAAAAAGGATTTGCAAGTATCATTTGTAGACACTACTATTGATCACTTTAAGGTTCTGAAGAAAAGGTCAGAACTGATATGCGAGATCGCAGATTGTCGAAAGAAGAATTTGCCCCTTTGTAATATGGACATATCTAAGGTAGATTTGACGGGGCTCGATTTTAGAAACCTTACCATTAGCAATGTTGTTTTCAACCGGTGTGATATAGACAAGGTAGAGATAGACTATAGCATCTGTGATTGCATTATTACATCTGGTATCAAGCGAATCTATAATTATGCAAAAGAAGGTCTCCAGCATATTGTTTGTGGATTTTTCTGTTGCATTATGACAATGTTATCATGTGTTTTTAAGAATAGAAGCTGTTGCATGTATCATATATGTCGAAAAGGTCCATCTGCTAAACCAATTATAGATGTAGATTTTAGAGGAGCTTCAATTTCAAATGTATGTTTTGCCAATTGTAAGTTTGTGCGTTGTAATTTTGATTCCGTAACAGCTGCTATAGATTCACATATAGTTGTTACAAATAAAACGCTTATTCGTTTAGCAGACTTTTTCTTATGTGAATTTATACAATGTAGATTCAGAAAAGCTACAATTACGATCGCCGATTTTCGATATACGCAACTTACCGACTGTTCTCTTGGTGAGATTGAAGTCAACTATGGAGATTTCTATATGGCTGCTTTTAAAGGCTCAACCAGTTTTGACGGTTGTATTCTCAAAGAATGTAGCCTAACAAATACTGTTTTTGAGCATGAATGTGTTAGATTTGAATCAATTCATAAATTAATACAAGAAAATTATTCGTATTATATTGATATTTTCTATAATAGCGAATTTAAAATTGTTGACTCAGATATTGAATGTAAATGGTATAGGCGAAATCAGTGTGGGGCTATAATCGAAAAAAAAGAATATGAGATTGACAGTAGTGGATTACAATCTAAAAGCCTAATTAGATTAGAAGCAAGTAAGGTTTATGCCCAGTTAAGTGGAATATATGCAAGTAAGGGATTTTTCAAAGATTCAAATAAAGCATATCGCATTGCAAGATATAATAAGTTTTTGCATTATTGGTTTTCATTACTAAGTGATCAAAAGAAAGATTTATGTTGTATCTTAAGACATATTCGTGAATTGTTGGGGTATGTTATTGCTTGGACGTTGGGTTTTGGATACCAGTTGAAAAAAGTGTTTGTCCTGTTTCTGTTAATTGTTGGAGGATTTGCATGTTATTTACGAAATTGCAATAGCTCTTGGTTTGATGCCATAGTTAAAAGTCTATGTTATTCTGTTGGCATAGGTGACAACTGTGATTTGGCTGGTGGAGAACAGATAGCATTTTGTCTTGAAACTGTTTGTGGTATTCTGTTGATCGGATATGCTGGCTTCATTATAGCCAATCGCATGAGGAATAACTATTAAGCATCAGTCTTTTTACCATACTTCTTTAGATATGACTATAAGTATATTGTGTAATAATGCGGACTACTTGATAGTAGTCCGCATTATTAATTATTATTAGTCTGAGGTTCCTTGTATTGCCTGAGACCGTAACCGGAAACCAATTGTTGCCTCAATAATTTTGGAAATCAATCTTGCTATATTGTCCTTTTTATCAAAGGGCGAATCGAGTTCTTTCAAGATCTTTTCATATTGAGCCTTTTTTAAATTCAGGCTTTCAAGGTAAACTTTGCCTTTTTCTTTGTCATGCATTGACTCAAGTCGTTGAATGACCTCAGAGCCATTAAACGCTTCTATGACATTTGATCTGGAAGCGTTGGAGTTAGGAGATTTTGGCGTGAGTGTGTATTCTATTACGAGGTCACCTTTCTCAAACATCTTCCGATCTTCTTCGCTTAAGGAGTCTAGATA
>CAMWQF010000134.1 GCA_947176285.1 uncultured Porphyromonadaceae bacterium | reverse complement strand
ATCTTACTTTAATCTCATCGTATAAAGATTTGTATTTCAGCAACAATTTTATTATTGTTCACTAATGGATTGAATCACCTGGTGAAAGCAGTTCAAATTTCTTACTATAAAAAAGAATGCATATACAAAAGATAATATAAATTGCTGATATTTTGCGTTTTATGTAAATAGTTAAGGAATGTTAATCATTAAATTTTGCGAATTTGAACTGTGTGCGATTACGAATTTACAATAGAAAATACCTCATGAGAGAATAATTTGTATTTGCAAAAGCAATCATTATAGATGTAGATAATTTCTGTTTGCATTTTTAAACCGCATGTAGTTTGAATTTGCAACTTGCATTTGCAAACATTCTCCATTATTCTCCGCTCTCATTTTTTTTATTCTCATTTTGACCAACGCTCCCCTCTCCTATCGGGATTACAATTATTGTTATTATGGAAAAATTGACCAATTTATTCCCAGATTATATTTTTTTTGAGATTTCGTCTATTTTAAATTGAGAATTTGCAAAATTAAATCATCTTTAATTGCTTTATTATAAGCAATATAAAGATGATTTTCGGCATTGTTAAGGCTTTGAGAATCCAATGGCTATGTTGATCAATCCAACATTAAGGAAATTCTGAACATAGGTTTCTTGTTATTAGCAAAAATAGGATTATCTCCTATTGGTTTTATCATAGCGTATGGATAGTCCCTAATGGAATCGTCCTTATTAACTTCTTTATTTGTAAATACAAATTCTATGTTTGTTGATCCGAAATAAGTGCAGATGGCGTTGGAAATATTGTCTATTAGTTGTTCTGACAAATTTCGGTAGAACGGCTCACCTGCTACTCCATCTTGAAGATACATTTCGACGATTTTTAGGTTCTTTCTTTTTAGCCCCTCTCCTAATATCTCTGGAAACACTACAGCAATGATATTAGCGAGAATCGGATATTTTAAATCAATCGGCCTGTCGCTAAGAAATATTGAATTCTCATTTTCAGAGATGGCTGTTATCAGATCACGTTCTGAGTGTAAAATTGTAGGATATTCTTGAATTTTCGATTCTCGCTCACGACACCATCCGGCAATTTCCTTAATCAATTTAAAATATCCACTCTTCGCCAAATCCTTAAATGTATAAATATACAAATTGGGGGATCGTTCTTCCCTATTTAGGTTAACTGTCTTATTCTTGCGATACGATCCATTATAATATCCCATTCTTTTATAGTATTCTCTCAGATGATCGTCTGCAGGTATCAAGAACGTCAAATCGTATCCGCGCATCTTAATTGAATTCTCAGCTTCAAGCATCAGTCGCTTCATTATTCCTCGTTTCCGGTATTCCATACGTGTTGCCAAGCCGCAAAGATACATTCCTTCCAACTTCTCAATTGTGCGTATGGAAACAAATTTAAATTCGTAAGGAACACAAAGCATTGATGCAATCAGTAAGTCTCCATCATATGTGACAAAGACATTCTCACGGCAAAAATAAGCGTCAAAAATTAATTGTATATAATGATCGGAGTCATGAAAGGTCTCCTTCCATAATTCCATCATGTCTCTTTTTATTTTTTCAGTATCAATATTTTCTTTCATCAATTCGATAGATAAACTCCAAGATCAGTCCCTTTTTCCACTTTACATTCGGTCGGAATACCTCTCACAAAACGACCGATACCTTCAAGAGTATTCAAATTTAATGTCAACAGCCATGGGTATTCGGATTTTCCTGTCATCGAAAGTAGCGAAACTGCCCCTGGATATTCTTCTTGCAATAACAATGCTCCATAGTTTGTTAACTTTACCTCCACATCATATACCGGTTTGGATGGATCAAACACAAATCCAAAAATGTCAGGCCGAAGATCTCTCTTCGAACTACTACTTTGTGTGCAGTTTTTATCAAGAATCTTGGCATCTTTCCATCTAAGGGTCTTGAAAAGCCTTACATCACGCTCTGATGTGTCGTAAGCAAGAATACATTTTGATTCAGGGAACACTTGAAAAACCTCTATTTCATGATCTTTAACTCCGTTTCTCGATATGTAATCTTTTAGCAAAACTCGTTTCTTTGAATTTCTGGCCTCATAAATTGCTGCCATACCAATGCCTTCCTTGTCGCCTGCTAAATGGTACTTCTTTATAAGAGTCTGGTCTCTTACAGTATTGGTCATGGGTACTGTAGCTCCACTTGTCCGAATATAAGACTCTTGAATTTCATCCGGCCTATTACAGTCAGGATGAAATAGCACCATATCCCCTCTATAGCTGTCAACATGTATGCGGAGTATCTCCAATCCTTCATTGTTGGTCTCAATATTATACGTGATGTTAGCAGTCGTCACACTTCCCTTTTGTACTCTTGACTTATACGCTATGAAAGAATTATCGATTATATTCTTCAAATACGTTCTATAGCGATCTGAATTGGCTTCAGGAATTCTTCTGTCTTCATACAAAAGTTCATAATCTCTTGCTATTCCCGAAGCAATCCCGTTATCTCTTACACCAAGGAGAAGTTCTCCTCCTGTCGTACTATTAAGGAAACCGCATATAGTCTTGAGAATAGCCCATTTCTGAGTGTCAGGTTCATATTCCACATTCCCCTTAAGTTTATTTTTAGGAGGACACACAGCTGATGTCTTGAACTCAAGGGTGTCACTTTCCACTCCATAATATGTAGTCATATCCGGACTTCGGTATTGATCATCCACGTCCAATGTTCGTGCAAGTTCAAGTTTAATTCGAGATATTTCTCTGTCGTCAATCTTTCCAATTAGTCGGTTTGAGGCATCCACCAAACCATCTACAGTGTCTTCTATATTCTCTTCTGAAGCTGTTCTTTCTATGGAATGATTGATTTCAGGCTCCTTGTAGTTGCGAATCATTGCTATAATACGTTCATGTTTTTCCACATCCTCTATTCCATCTAGGATTGGTCCATGACTCAAAGAAATAGACATAGGAGAAGCTCCGGCAGCAAACCGCGCAATGGCTAATTGATATTCAAGTTCATGTCTGATGTAAGCGCTAATCGTGTAGTCCCCGGCGGTTATAGAAAGCATCAATGCTGTTTGTAAACATGCCAATCTGGGCATCGTATCTGATAGCATTCTCTGATGCTCAGTCAATATATTGGCGATTATTTTTACTCCGCTTTCATCTGTTTCCTCAATTGATTTTAATTCTTCTACGTTCGGCTTGTTTTCTTTGCAATGATGAAGGAATTCTTTAAAAAGAAATATGAATACATCTCGCTTGTAACTTCCCAAGTCTACAATTGGTTCCTCACTGCCGTTAAGTTCAAAATTTTCTTCGAATAAACCGTTGATCAAAACTTTTCCATTACCTTCCTTTGTGCTATTTACTCTTATGTAAACAGGTATATTTTGGTCCTTTGCAAAAGAAATATCTTCATTTCCTATCTGCCCCATGACATTTACCGTCAGGCCCTCATCAGTCAACCATTGTGTACCTGCGGAATAATCGCTTATATAAACTGCCGGAACACTGTCTCCTTTCATAGACTCAGCATATTCACTGTAAAATTGAGTAAATCCGCCATTTAGCGAGAATATTTCTTTTTCTTCTGGAGTATATTCCACGTATAAAATACTTCCTATGTTTAACAATGGGGAAATAAGATGGAAATCGTAATATCGTAGACATTCATTGAGATTGATATTAACTTTTCCCTTTACTTTACGATATCCCGGATGAATAGACTCTGCTTCTATCTTTACTCCATAAATCGATTTGACTACTACTGGAATGATGGTTCCAGGTGTATAGATCTTCCTATTCTCACTTGGACTTAATTTCACTCCACTTTGAGCTCTTGTCATAAAAGTCATTCCCTCAGCAACATCTTCTATTGTTGCAGGACTTTTCATGTGGTCACTTTTGGGCAATAACAAAGCAATGTTTTGTCCTATACCAATATAATTCACCAAATTGCCCTTTAAAAAATCACGTTTATTCACAGGAGCAGTGAGTATAGATCCTTTTGAAAATACAACTGTTCCCTTTCCTTCAAACAGCATTTCTTCACCTCTATCCACTTCAAATGTTGTGCGGCAAATAGTGTGGAGAAGTCTTATCGGACTAAAGGTATTAGGATCCTCAATATCATCCCATTTGAATCCAAGATGTATTATAGGTGATTGACGTATACAATTGACAGTTACATAGATTAAGTCATCAGCAATATCATCTGTCTGAGGCATTTTATGAGCCAATACTAATAGATTTAGAAGTCTGCTTAATATCTTATGCTTGTCTAATCCAATTTTTTGTGATGCTATCATGGCTGCCGCCATGATTCGATATGCATTGTTATCACTTACTATCGTGTTTGTCTCTGAATTTTTAAATTGAGATAAAGAAATAAAGGAATCTGTAAGAGAATTCTCAGACAATTCTTCCGCTAAGTCTATCAAATATTTGCAAGTGGTTAGAAATTCAACATTCCCTACGTCCGGATTGCCATTATATTGATATTTCCTTACATAATTCAATAACCTTTCAAAATTCTCAATTATATACTCTTTTCTAATTTCAAGCCAAAATTCCGGCTGATTTCCATTAAAATTTAACATTGTATTCTTTCTTTATAATTAAGTTAATAAAAAATGAGGAGAAAGAAAGAACAGTATCTTAAATTCCCTATCTCAATCTGAGGAAAGAATGTCCGAAACGTTCGGCTGCAGCTCGCTCCAATTCTTCCCTAAATTCCGGTGCTGCTATTGAAATAAGCAATTTCGCTCTCTCAGCAAGGTTTTTTCCTCGAAGGTCTACAGCACCATATTCTGTGACAACATAATTAGTCTGGAATCGAGTCGTCACCACTCCGGCACCCTCTGTCAAAACTGGTTTAATCTTATTTAATCCTTTATTGGTGGTTGAAAGCATAGCAAGGAATGACTTTCCATCTTGAGATAATTGCGATCCATACACAAAGTCATGCTGACCGCCAATTCCGGAGAATATTTTAGTCCCTATAGAGTCTGCACATATCTGCCCCGTCAGATCTATCTCAAGACAAGAATTTATACTGATTACTTTAGGATTCTGAGCAATAATATATGGATTATTAGTCCAAGCCACATCCTTAAAGATGATATCCTTATTTCCATCCATATAATCATAAAGTTGTCGAGATCCAAGCGCAAGAGAGGCTACAGACTTCCCCGGCATCACTTTCTTAAGAGTATTATCTATGATTCCTTTTTCCAACAAAGGTAATACCCCATCGGTCATTGCTTCCGTATGTAAGCCGAGATGCTTATGGGCGTTAAGGGCTCTTATCACAGCATTTGGTATTCCTCCGACTCCGATCTGAAGTGTAGCTCCATCTGGAATTAATTCTGCAATATAATTTCCAATTTTGATTTCATTTTCTGTTGGTATTGCTGTAGGTACTTCCACCAATGGATCATCTACCATTACGGCTGCTGACAAATTATTGATGTGAATTATTGGGTCACCATAACTGAATGGCATATGTGGGTTTATTTGTGCGATCACTCTATCCGCACATTCAACTGCTGCTGTTGCAAGATCAGCCGACACTCCAAAACTGACAAATCCCTCTTCATTGGGCAATGAACAATTGAGCAACGCCACATCTATACGGCACGTACCATCACGCATCAAGGCTGGTACTTCTCCCAAAAACCTCGGTATGGTGCTTCCATAACCATCTTGAATCCAGCGTCTGACCCCGTTAGAAACAAAGAAACTTTCCACATTAAAAGCTTCAATATATTCTTTTTTACAGTATGGGGCTTCCCCTTTGCAAACTGCAAAGGCAGAGTAAAGCGTAACGTTGCGGAGTTCCTTTCCTCTTTCTGCTAAAGCACTGCAAAGCACTTCCGGTGTGGAAGTGCTGCCTTGGATAAATACATGATCTCCGTTTTCTATAATTTTTACTGCTTCTTCAGCAGTCATGTATCGTGGGTTAATGTTCATTCTTGAAAGCCTTAAGTCGTTGGTCTAATATATCAAAATCCTGATCTTTTGAGAGAGTAGAGACGCATACTCTTACACCATTTTGTTCCGAACCGGTCGAAGACAATGTGATAGTCGAAATGCCATGACGCAAAAGTTCCTCTTGAAGTTTCTTTCCATCCATATCTCCGTATCCAGCTGTGAAGAAGAAACCATCAGAAATAGGTTGATTTTCATCCTTATCATAAACTATATGAAAACCATTATTAATGAAGCACATCTTCATTTTCTCTGCCCTTCTTCCATATTCAGAAGTTTCTTTCACAAAATTTAGTTTTCCGTCGCATGCTGCATTCATCATTGCAGCGAGAGCATGTTGTGCTGAATGCCCGGTTCCGGAACTTGCTGTGTAAAGCACCCCGAAAACATAAGCGTCTCCAAACGATGGCATTTCGTAGAACTTGGTAAAGAATTCATATTGACGTTCGTAGACATACTTGCTCATGGCCACTATTGCAATTCGCTGGCCGGCATAGCTGAATATCTTAGATCCCGACACTAACATTATGAAATTATCGGTATATTTGCCAACAGTCGGAATATATGGAGCCTCAAATGGATGACTAAAATCAGTGCGGAAGTCCATTCCCATATAAGCAAGATCTTCTATCACAATCACATCATATTTGGTCGCCATCTTGCCTACAATCTCAAGTTCCTCCTTTGTCAAATTTATCCATGAGGGATTGTTAGGATTAGAGAAGAGCATGGCTGTGACATTCCCTTTTGAAAGAATTTCTTCAAGCTTCCCTTCCAATGCTTTTCCCCTGTATTCATAGATATCGAATTGTTCAATTCCTAAGCCAAGCACCTTCGCCTGATGTCTTTGTGCCGGGAATCCGGGATTGAAGAAAAGAATCGTATCTCGCCCCGGCAGTCGCTGACTCAACAAAAGCTGTAATGTGAAACTCGCTTGCATTGATCCTACAGTCGGCACTATCGCTTTCTCTGGAATATCAATATCCAAGAAAGCCTTCACAAATCGGGACCCCGCTTTTTTCAATTCCGGTATTCCGTTAATTGCAGGATACGTATTGGCCACTCCTGCATGCAGTGCAGATATTTCTGCTTCAATTCCTATTGATGATGCTGGCAATCCCGGATTGCCAAGTTCAAGATGTACGAATTTTTCATTTGCCTCCTGTTCAAGTGCCATTGAAAGTGCAACTATCTGTCGAATCGTTGCAGTAGATACATCTAATATACCTAATTCAGAAGCTTTTCTCGATAAAATATCTTGTGTTATTGGAAACATGACAATAAAGATATTTAATTACTTTGCAATAAATGAATCTGCTCTCTCTCTTCCTGCACGAAAAGCGTTGATATTAGATTCTACAATGGTTTCTCCTTTCGACGAGAATACTTTTTTGATTGCATCTTCAATCTTTTCTGAAGGTATCTCAATAAATTGAGAAGCAGCTCCGAGGAGCACCATATTGCTTGATC
>CAMWQF010000133.1 GCA_947176285.1 uncultured Porphyromonadaceae bacterium | reverse complement strand
TAATTATACCCCAAGGAATACTCTTATTCTTTCTATCTTCATCTGAGTCATAAACATTATCTATATGAACATGTGGATAACTTATAACAGACTTAGCAAAAGCCTCTCTCTGAATGTCAGCAATATTGTTTTCAGGATCAGAATAGTTACTTTTTGCTTCTTCATAAGCATCATCATACTTCTTCTTATCTAATAAAGCATATTGCAAGGTCTTGAAATTTTTATTATCACTGCTCTCTTCATCGTCCTCTGATATTCCTAATGAGGAAAGTAAGGATTCAAATGGTAGCCTTATCTCTATAGGTATATCCTCAGTCTTATTTCTGCTGTCACAAACCGGTTTTGTCTGATAAGCCTCAACACGTGGAGGAGCCACATAAGCTCTGATGTCATCGATCGCGTAATCAGCGCCCCAGGAACTAACGGAGTTATTTTCAAGTACAATAGAATAATTTACAACACCTTCTTTGTATGTTCCATCACTATTTTTTTCAAGAGTTTGCAATACTCGTTGCTTGTTTGGAACGAATGAGAAATAGAAATGCATCCAATCACCTTGTTTTCCATCCGGATATACTTTACTCATATCCGAACTATGATTAGGCACATATCCAGTCTCGAAACCCTTCATCTGGATTCGACGTATAATTTTACTGCCTTTAGGAGCTGTACCATCCGTATTTTTATATTCCGCAACATTTGCATAATAGTTTACAATAATGTTTGCTGTTTCTTGTCTATGATCGTTAAACTCGTTTACCCATCCCGATACATAAAGGGTCGAACCGGCACAAGGATTATCAACATTAATTTCTACAATGTCCCCGGGGTCTGAGGCAGCATTCACATAGTAGAACATACCTTTCTGACCTCCATTAGTGTTATAGAACAGTCGGTCGTAGACTCCACGTTGCTTTGAAGTTGCATTGATAGTAGAATCCAAAGGATTTGTTGATGCTTCTCTTCTCGAAGCAGCACTATTATAAACTGTGGCACTTGAATGGTCGGCAAGGCGGAATAGGTTATAATCTCCTACCCAGTCAACACCAAAACCATAATTAGAAACTGTCCAATCTAGCGGGACTTTCAGATAGTTGCCTTGTTGTAAATCTTTTATATCATCATATTTAACTTCTTCGATTTTGTCTGTAGGGCTTCCGGTGTAATTTCCGATATTATAACCGGTATAAACTGGAGCTTGTTGGTATATCACCCTTGACAATTCGGAATCTGTTAATCCCAATCCACCCTTTTCTGTAGATTTCGTAAGATTATAAATTGAATATTTATCAAAATTTACAGCTCTACGAGGATGAGTAACATCTTTATTGAAAGTAGCCTCTAGATATGTCTCAGTGTGTGAATATAAGTCATCACTGGGTTTTAGATTTTTCAAACGGTGTTCCGGGAGGAAAGAAGCTTGAGACAAAGGAAGAAACGTCACCTCATATTCCGCCACAACCAGTGGCTTGTTATCTGATCCAAATATTTTTATAATATCTCCTTTTTCATCTTTACCATAAACTCTGACAAGATACTTGCCTTCCGTTGCATTCGCTCCTTTACAATAGATAGCGCGTGCAAAACCACGATTATTATATATCCAGTCCGCACCTCCGTTTTGATCTTCAAGTTTAGTGGATACAATAGTGTTCACATTGTTATAAAATGAATTCTTATATGGAATGAACATTCTATTGTTACCCATTAAACTATCGGATTTTATACTAGGAGATAACGCAATGAATGTTGACGCATCGTATGCTACGATTGCATAACTGCACACACGCCCATAATCGCCATCCCCCTTTTTATAGAAATAAGCAGACTTAGTTTTGTCATTGCAATTATATTTCTCGATTATGTTGTCATTCTTATCTTCAGGATCGTCTTTAAGTATATCAGCCAATTCTTCACCAAGTGGCATGGCATTCTCAAGACGTATGGTGAAGTCAACTCCTGCACGCGCTGAAATATACTTACGATTTTTTCTTAAATAGGCAATATTTTTGTCATAACTTCCTGAAAAATCATCAACAAATTGAGATGCATCCTTAATATGGAAGAGGTGACGGTATGTGATCGTCGGTTCAAGTATTTCCTTTGCATACTTTTTAGAACCATCCTCATTGAAAGAGACTCCAAATCGTTGCTGAAAATTACTTAAGGTATCAGTTCTTGCCGGTTTGTGATCATTTGGCAAATTAGGTTTAATCTTAACCAAATAGTTCGAGTCGGCAAGACAGATAGCGAAGTCAGCTGCTATCCATGTTTCCGGCACCTTTCCATTGTTATTTTTGACTTTAACATCATCTTTACTGAAATATACAGACCCTACCGTACCGGGACCCCTGTTTATTGCATCAAGCAGGATGCGACTACCATAGAATCCGTAATCTTTTGTTTTAATTACGGATTTAGGATCTGTGAAGAAAAACAGGTTCTCCGGAGTTCCATCTGTCTTATAATCATACCATCTTACGAATTGATCCTCATAATAAGCAGACGAATGCATGTCTGAGTAAGGGTAGAGATCCACTCGCTTACCAGGCAAAGTGTATATTTCGTGAGTTACTACGTATGTACGCTGACGATCTCCCTTTAAAGTCTTACTCTGAATTTCGTTAAGTCCGTCGGAATCATCAGGATTATCCTTTGTTATGTAATTGAAGTCTGCCAATTTCAAAGCAGAATTACCTATGGAGAACTCATTTAGTTTGTTAATGAATCCATCTGATTCCCATCCATCAGCCCATCTGTATTCGCCACTTTCGCGATATAAAGCTTCGTTTCTATTTACCTTTCGATCATCGCTGCCCCCGATATCCTTGCGGGTTGCATAAGGAACAGGATTGTTTATGCTCTCCACCGTTCCTCGTGTATGCTTCCACACATATTCACTCAATTTTAACCCGGCTATTCCTTCTCCTCGATCTATTTTATGATAATCTAATAGTCTATCATTATATAGAACATCATAGTTAAATTGATCCAAATCAATTTTTGGGAACTCAAGGAATGCACGAATTTCGGCAAGCCCGAAATTCATGTTCGTTGTGTTTTCACTTGTATTCTGGTTGAAAGAAGCCGCACATTCAATCCTGACCCTTCTCCAAGAAGGATCAACGTCAATCGAGAAAAGTATATCATCATACGCATCTACTCGAGGAAGCACAAGGGTTTTCCATTGCAGAGCAGTGGATCCTGATTTCTTTGTGTCATAATCTTTCGTGAAATCAGGGTTGTCTTCTGAAGTCCCACAATACCGAATTTCAAGAGGGAAGTTTATATTTAAATCACTTGAACGACCAAATTGAACTACAAGATTGATTTTGTTATCCTTAAGCAACATCCCATTCTCATAATCCTGAAGAGTTTTATAAATGCTTTTCTTTTCTTCGTTGGCATTAAGTGGAGGCAAAAGAATATCAAGGCAAGTTTTAGAAACTTCTACATCCTTATTGCTTTCATCTTTATAACTATACTTTGCATGGCTCTCATCATCAAGTTGCCATGAGTTATCGCGTCCATATTGACCGTCAAATAGTTTATTACCTACACTTGTGAATCTTGACTTTTCCAAACCTCCAATCCATGCACCGTCACCAATAATGGCATCATCAATGGCATTACTTGGATAATTTCCGCGTATAGCATTGGCTTCAAGCTGAAACCTATAAATCATAGGCATCACCCAAGTGGCATTACTTGCGGCTGCTGTATTTTTCCATGGAGCAAATTTGTATAAGCCAACTTCGGCAAACGATAGAGAAGGGACCCGAACATTTGAGACACTACTATTCGATTGTGTCTGCATAATTACAGTATGTCCCGATACATTGCCTGTACAGTATAATCGCAGCGTGTTGCTTGTCGAGACAGGCTCGTTAACTATCTCAACTCTTACAAACTGGTTGGAAGCCATATCCTTGTCATAGGCATTCTCTTTATGCAATGTATGACTTACCTCGCTGTAACCTCCTATCGCGTATTCACCTTGTTGAACTTCATTCGACGAAGACCCACCATCTACCATTGTAGTAGCACGGAAACGTATAGGATTTGAACCGGTTGGTGCACCAGTTGCGCCGCGTCTCACATTCACATAATATATATCTCCTTTCTTAATAGGTTCCGGGAGTCTGAGGTCAAAGTAATTATAGCCTACCTCTGAATTATCTGTGAGGGCAGGTTGCAACTCCATAATCTCCACCCAATCTACAATTACATCTCCACTCATGGAACTACCCGGTTCTATCACGCAGTATCCATTGCCATCACAATTAAAATCATAGAAATCAGCTTCTATCGTTTGCCAGCCGGTCTGACCTACATTCACTGTCTGCTTCTGTAAGTAATTGTCATCTCCAAGACGGATATTAAAATCACCTGATGCATTTGTTGTTCTCAGATGTACCTTAACTCTGTAGTTAGTCTGAGGCTTAAGAGTCAGATTAATAAGACCTTTAGTACCATTCTTTTTACTTTCTGCATAAAGCACTGTTTTTCCGTCTATATATTCAAAAGTAGCCTTATCTCCATTCAACTCAGTTAATTGATTGTAAAGAACATCCCCGTCTTTGATGGTGGAATAATCACAATATTCGTTTTTTTCATCTTCATTTGAAGATACCAATCTAATATTACGAATATATAAAACATTGTCTAGTATATTATTATGATTCCATCCATAATTAAAAAAATTAATAAAATCTGTGACATCATTGGGATATGGCCCTATTGGAAGAGAAACTTCTACAAAATCATCTCCAGCTTTCAATATTTTATCCAAATATCCAATCATTTCATCGGTCCAACCTTTTTTTAACCTACAAAACTGTTGATAATGTGTCAAATCAAGGTCTTGTCCTTCACATTTCATTTCTGCTTTCAAGACATATTTCCTACCCTTTTTGAATGTTCCGTGATAAATAGAGACTTGCTGATTGTACTCTTCGCCTTCAGAATTTTTCTTTTTAATTATTGCAACTTCATTTTCAACATTTACACTACCTATTTGATTAAAGGGCCATCCACCTGATAAGTTTACCTTGTCTTCTACAGATTTAATTTCTTCTGGAAGTTCAAGAATTCTTATAGATCTAAATTGAATGTTAGAGGCAAGCATGCCAACATTACAATTTAATATAGCTTTATCTGTTTTGTCAAAATCTACATCATCATGGTTAAAAATTTCGGATGGGTCAATATAAACTTCTTGTGTGCTCCAATCAGTTGTGACATTAATAATATCTGATTCAATGAAATGATATGGATTAGTCATACCCAAAGCCAAACGAAATGCTCCGGATTTACTGCCCTTCAATTCTAATTCGATACGATACTTTTTATTCTTATCTATGGAAAGGTCGCTCAACATAGTGAAACTTTTCCAATAATTGTAATTGTTAGAGCCTCCATCAGTAAAGGTTATATAACCTCGATGATCTTCATCATTTGCTTCATCGGTATAACCATTATTATAAGCGGGGTCATATCCCCCATATTTGTAGATTTCCGGAATATGAACTTTCCCATCTACGCCAGTTGTCGTAGTCCAATCCTTGAAATGCTGGTTCGCAAAAGCCGGTTCTTCCTTTTCAGTTGAACTAACATAGCCATCCTCAACTGCCTCATCTATCCGATATACTTCAACCCAATCTATATCGAGTTTACCGTTATAACGTGTAAATCCGGCAAATAGACCAATCCAGTCTTTGCCTGGACCCCAAGAATATGTACCATGGTCAATCGTCACCTCCCGTTCACGCCAAATTGTTTCAACTTGAACTGGGGTAAGATTTACATTATTCATATGTATATAAACTGATCCTGGAGTGTCCCCACGTAATCTCAAACGCACTTTATACTTGGCGTTTTTATCTACATCTTTATTATCTAATTGGGCAAGTGCAAAATGAAAAAAACCTTTCTTCTCTACTACAGGAGTATTATCTGTGTAAGTGGCAACTAGTCTTCCACCGCCTCGACTCATTGTATAATTTTGCCCATTTAACGTATATTTTGTTGCATCTTCTTCTGTATAATATTCTTTATCAAACTCTGGATGTCTAACACCATCTATCTTAAAGTCTGTGATTGATGATATTATTAAATCACCATGGTAATTTGCAGCATCAATGCATATTTCTCCCCTATTAGTCGTAAAAGTACCATTTTTTCTTAATATTACGTCAAAATCCTGAATATTTCCGTCCAATGCAACGCTTTGATAACCCAAATACTTAACTTCAGTTTTTATTTCTCCGTTTTGCTCTTGCTCAGTTTCTCCAACCCCATAAAAATTAAGATTACCAGGAACCGCTCCTTTAATCCTAATTTTAAACGATATTTCATCATTTACATTTCTAAAATCTATTCCATCAAGCACATTTAGATAACCAAGACCGTTCTTACTTTCATCTATTAATGAGACCCTTAAAGGTCCGTCACTTATTGACAAAGTATTGTTTGTATTGCCTGCTATACTATATGTTGTAGTTGCATCTTCATCCAACTTATATTCTGTCTTGTCAATATAAGCATTATAATTTGTCAAAAGTACTCCTCCTGTTTTAAAATTCCTTAATGAATATACTGTTATATCTCCGTCATATTGACTTGCATCTATAGCAAGCCAACCTTGTACACCTCGCACAAGGCCAGCTGTAGGTATTATAATCTCTTGTTCCTGGACTTCTCCAGTCAAATTTAATGGAACTTTGGTCGTTTCTTCTGAATTACCTTGATAAGTATCTCCACCATATAGAGAAATCACACCTGTCTTTGAGCCTTTAATTCTTAGCAAAAATGAAATTGTACCAGCAGATTGAGAATAATCAACATAGTTATCAACACCATTAAAAATCATAAATGATCCAAGTCCGTGAATAGCCTTGGTTGTAAGAAAATAATTTGGTGTACCGTCCGGATTGATTTCAAATTCAATTGCTTCCGGTCCATCTGCATCTTGAGCATGCCAAATATCATTCAAACTATTGGCCGAATAATTCTCTCTTGGAACAATAAGAGTCTCTGTGTTATTATGTTGGCGTTGGGTCCAAGACTGCCAAGAGGTGGATTTATCGCCGTCGAGGAGTTTGTAGGCTGTGTTTCCATTGATGGGGACTGACAGTTTTGCGCTATTGTTGTTGCCGTCAGAAGTCACGGGAATGCGCTCAAGGTGCTTCAGTTCCTTGAGGCCGGAGTATACGACTTCGGCTGCCACCGGGAGGGTGGCGAGGGCGAGGGTTAGGGTGAGGAGAGCGAAGGCGGTTAGGTGTCGGCTGCGGAGTATCTCGCGCAGAGGGGCAAAGGGCTCGCCGAGGATTACGGATGCCTTACTTTTGAAGGAAGCAGAGTGCGCGGAGGCTCGCTCGCTTCGCTCCGCATTGCAGGAATGAGGATGTATGTTGTATTTTGTCATCGTTGTCGAGGTATGTTGTCAGTTTTCAGATTTCTTAATCATACTGAAGCC
>CAMWQF010000132.1 GCA_947176285.1 uncultured Porphyromonadaceae bacterium | reverse complement strand
ATATATGTAAAAGTGTCGCAAATGTCGGACGGGACTATACAAACCAAGAAAATCATAAAATAAAAAATAAAATGAAAAAGATTCTTCTATCGATTGGATTAGTTGGGACAGTTCTCACTGCGATGGGAACCCCGGCAAAGATTGCTCCCGGGCTTGACTCAATGACAGATATCATCTACAATGCAGAGGGAGAAAAAAAGGATGTGACAGTCACCACCAGCGGTCTGACTTTATCCTTTTCAGGCTTACAGGCTTATCAGGATCAGCAGATTGCCTCCCACGTAGTGTATGGCGACAACAATTCTATCTATATATACAATATATTCGGCGACCTGCCTACAGAAACCTATACCAAGGGGAGAATAGATGGAGATAAGATAGTGATCGATCTTCCTCAAGCAATATTCTATGATGATTCTATGGGCGATCTCCTTGAAGCCTATTACTTTACTCTTGTCGACATTGTAAGCGGCGTAGACGATGAAGGATATCCTACCACCTCATTCGTGCCAAGAGAAAAGGCAACCCTGACATTCTCAATTGACGAATTCAATACAATGACCGCAGATGAACTTAATGAGAATCTATTGTTAGGAGCATGCGACAGTGAAGACGGACAATGGATAGGATTAGGGGCATCGTCGATCGAGATATCTTCATTTGAAGAAGTACCGGTGAGCATACCGACCGGATTTAAAGTAAAAAAAGATTATTGGACTTGTGCAGGAGATGGATATGGCTGGCAAGTGAACTTTGCCCAGAAACTTGATGAAGTCTATTTCCAGGGACTTTCAGAAAGGCTCCCGGAAGCATGTGTGAAAGGGAATGTGGGAAAAGAAGGAGACAAAGTGATCGTTTCAATTCCACAGAATCAATATGTAGGAGACTATGGACGGTACCATATATTCACAAAATGTGTACAAATGAGTACAGACGACAAAGGGAATGTATTCTTTGATCGCCTTATGCCTTCCGACTATGATTTCCAGCTTATTTGGGATGAAGAGAACAACACCATGACAGCGAAAGACAAGGATATCGTATTGCTATTCAACACGTCTATGACCGACATATATATGATCAACGACCTGACGGATATGAAGTTGATCAGGCAGGAAACATATGAGGGAGTTCCCGAGGATCCATACGATCTGGAATTTACGGACGCCATGGACGAAGAAGGATTCTATCTGTTTGGTTTCAATGTGCCAGCCAAGACTAAAGAAGGAGACTATCTTTTGCTCAACGACCTCAGCTATGTGATCTATGTGGATGATGACGTGTGGACATTTGATGAGAACGACTACTTTTTGGATGAATCTATTGAAGAGATACCTTGGACATTCAGCAACGAATGGATTCTTAAGACATATGAATCATGCCAACGCAAAGTGGCATTCTTTGCCCAGGGAATGGAAACCCTTGGAGTGCAAACAGTCTACAATCACAATGGAGTTGAGACACGCAGCGAGATAGTCACGCTTAATTTGGAAGAAGACGCAGTGAAAGAAATTGGATCTTCGAAAGAAGCGGGAGTGAAATATTATGATCTGACAGGCATCGAAACAAAAAATCCGTCAGACGGAATCTATATCAAGCGAGTGACCTACGAAGATGGCAGAATCGCCACAAAAAAACAAATCTTCAAATGATAAACTTTAACTTCTCCCCCATAGAAGTTTTTCTCTGAGAGAAGCGGCAAATGTGTCATCGTGGGGAGTGAGCAAATTCACAAAGTAAGGGGCGGCCTTCAACTCAAGGGTCGTCCCTTCTTTCATAGTCACGCTATAGCCATCTACGCTAAGGCGATATTTACCGGTGCGTGAACTCATAGTGAGCCTAAGCACCGAACTGCCAGCCACCACGATAGGGCGAAGAGTAAGTGAATGTGGAGCCACCGGAGCAATCACCATACAGTCAAGTTCCGGCTGAAGAATCGGACCGCCGACAGAAAGATTGTAGGCAGTGCTGCCGGTAGCGGTAGAGACAATCAGACCATCGGCACGATAATCGGCAAGGAAGAAGCCGTCAAGTTCCACATGCACATTAATCATAGATGCCGAATCATCCTTAAGAAGAGCAATCTCATTAAGTGCGCAACATAAGAAATCTTCGGGAATCCGATCGCCGGAAACTTCTAAAAGTTTTCTTGGCTGAGTCATCAGATTATTATTAATGATGCCATCAAGAAGCAACTCGGGATCATCGAGAGTGAAATGAGCAAGATATCCAAGATTGCCTGTATTGACGCCGGCAATAGGGATTCCGGAGTTGCCAAGACGACGTGCGGTGCGGAGGAAAGTGCCGTCGCCTCCAAAACTAATAGCCACATCAGCCTCAGGAATATCGGAGAAAACAGGAGGAATAAAGTCAGGGTTCTCACCAAATCGAGAAAGATAGGCAGCAAACTTTTCATGACACAAAAGGCCGATACCCCTTGAACGGGCTTCGGCCATAAATTTCATAATCCCGGACAGATTGCTATCTTGGCGGGATTTTCCATACAGAGCTAAAACAATGCGTTTCATAAAGATTCTTAGACATTAAGCAGAGCCTGCAATTCCATGAGTCTTTCTGAAGCGATAGCAGCTGCGGTAAAGTTGTTGCCCTCAGCCTCAGCCACCTCATAACCATAGCGTTCAAGATTATGGACAGCCGGGGTGGGATCGTCACACCGCAGACGAAGAGTGACCACAATCTGCCGATTGTCAGCCGGCTGCGTGAGCAAATCCACGACCGGAGCACCCGCATCCTCACAAGCATGAGTGAGAATGGAAGCACTGTAGTCAGCCGGGGTGCAAAACAGAGTCACCAGACTGCAGTCATCGCGCTGTATGATTTTTTCTTGTGTCGTCAATGTCACTTTATTTTGGAGTTTTCAATGTTTTTCACTAACTTTGCCTAAAAGAAAACAAATATTGTGCCGAAAATGGGATAATAGTCCCGAAACGTGTAATATTTTAGATTTCTTTCGTTATTTTATATATTATAACAAAGTAAAAAGGAAAAATGACAAGACTTAGTGTCAATATCAATAAAGTTGCGACAATTCGCAACGCCCGAGGAGAGAATAATCCGGATCTGGTGAGATTTGCACTTGCCTGCGAAGCAGCCGGAGCAGAGGGGATCACAATCCATCCTCGCCCTGACGAGCGCCACATCCGCAGAGCGGATGTGCCACTGCTAAAGGAAGCCATCACCACAGAATTGAACATAGAGGGATATCCATCAGAAGACTTCATCAGGCTTGTAATTGACACAAAACCATCGCAAGTGACCCTGGTGCCAGACGCACCCGGCCAACTGACCTCCAATCATGGCTGGGATGTGGTGAGCAATTCAGAAATGCTTTCAAAAATAGCAACCCGTTTTAAGGAAGCAGGCATCCGAGTGTCGATTTTTGTTGATCCTGATCCGGTGCAGGTGCTTGAAGCAAAATTAGCCGGTGCAGACAGAGTGGAACTTTACACGAAGAGTTATGCCGATGAGTATGCAAAAAACAGGGAACATGCCATCGGACGCTTTATTGATGCGGCTTCTGCCGCCAGGGTAAGCGGCATCGGACTGAATGCGGGGCATGACCTTAGCCTTGAAAATCTTGCATATTTTCATGAGCGCATACCGTGGATAGACGAAGTAAGCATAGGACATGCCCTTATCTGCGACGCCCTCTATATGGGGATTGATGAGACTGTAAAGGCGTATCTCGAGTGCCTCAGGTAGACTAAAGCATAATCAATTAAGAATTGAAAAAAGAATATGGAAACGTTATCGCTATGGTCGCTCGTGATGGACGGCGGCTACATTATGATTCCTCTTGCCTTGATGCTTATAGTGAGCATCTATATTTTTGTGGAGCGCCTGCTTGCCATTTCTCGTGCGAGCAAGGACGACCACACATTCATGCAGCGCATACGCGACTACGTGCATGAAGGAGACCTGGAAAGTGCCAGACAACTCTGCAAGAAGACGGACACTCCTTATGCCAGGCTAATCTTAAAAGGGATCACAAGAATAGGGAGGCCAATGCAAGATGTGCTTGTGGCAATCGAAAACACCGGCAATATTGAAGTGGCTAAACTTGGCAAGGGCTTCACATGGCTTTCCACCACAGCAGCAGGGGCTCCGATGCTTGGCTTCCTCGGCACCGTCACCGGTATGATCGAGGCATTCTATGCACTTGCAATGGCAGGGACCGGAGCCAACATCATAGTGCTATCAAGCGGTATCTACCAAGCACTTGTCACGACTGTAGCCGGACTTATAGTAGGCATCCTTGCACTGTTTGCCTACAATTTCCTCGTAAGCCGCGTAAACCGGGTGATGACAGGACTTGAAAGCAAGACAATGGAGTTTATGGACCTTCTTAACGAACCCGCAGCGTAACCTGCAAGCAGCATCACAGCAAAACGCACAAAGCATGGCATTAAAACGATCATTTCAAAGTCTTGACACATTTTCCATGTCGTCGATGACAGACGTGATATTCCTCCTGCTCATCTTCTTCATGGTGACTTCCACACTTATCTTTCCAGCGGCAATCGATGTGAATCTCCCGCAAAGCTCCGAACAGACATCGAAGAAACCGTTGACGGAAGTATATGTCGATTCCCTATCCCAGTTCTATATAGTATTGGACCGGACTGACTCCGTCGCCACGAATTCAATACCCAAGGCAGTGACACGCGATGAACTCATAGCGGCACTGACACTGATACAGCAACAGGATTCAACACGCGGCATAGCCCTATATGCCGATGAGAAAGTGGAATATGGGAAAATAGTTGAAATCCTTGACATGGCGGCACGTCGGAAAATGAAGATGGTGCTCGCCACCAGAGCCCTTCAAGAATGAAAGCGACCGAACGGAGAGATTCACTGATAGCGGCTATCATCACATTTGTGGCGATATGCCTTGTGCTTGTGTGGCTACTCCTTTCCACACTGCATTATGACGAGAAGATGGCAGCCTCATCAGAAAATCCACAACTGGAGGAAGATGAAATATTCCTTGATCCTGAAATATTATTAGACAACAAGCAGAGCATCGGGGAACCGGATGCCATAGCCCAAGATGCGCCTGCCCCTGAAATCAAAGGGGAGCCTGCTCCGGCTCCAGTGGAGCAACCGCATACTGTAGTAACGGGCGAAAATACCACACCATCTCAAGAACAGACACTCATAGCATCCACAGCAGAAAGCACTGTGCAGACTGCCGCTCCTGACAAAAAAAAGGAGGAGGAAAAGGTAGCCTCTTCCATGGCGGGGAAATTCAAAACGAAACCCGGATCTACAGAGGGTAAGTTTGATTCTCCCGGGGGAAGCGACGGAGTAGCCTCCGGCGTCACCGGCAAGATGAGCGGACGCCAGTTCTTAGGGTGTCCATTGCCCGACATCGCACTATCTCATAAGACGACTGTCACAGTCTCAATCACAGTAGACGCGGAGGGGAAAGTAGTGAGTGCCACTGCATCGGGAGCAGCGACACGAGAGATACGCAAGAAATGTGAGCAGGCAGCGATGCAAGCCAAATGGAGTGCAAAAAAAGGAGCCACCTCAACGCGCGGCTCCCTGACATTTACCATCATTCCGAAATAAGATAGGCACTGGCATGCCCTATTGGCAAAGATCCCCTGATTTCAAGAGGGACACGCTTATTATCTTTTGAAATCCAAACGTCGATATCGTCGCTTGTCTTCTTACCACCCTTCGAGGTGAAAGTGAATTTCAAGTGCCAGGCATCCCGCTTGGAACCATCACGCATCTTTACAACACCTTCACCGACTTTCCAGATCTTAACGGTTTCTTCATGGGATCCGGAGAAGAGTGTCGCCGTCATTTTCTTGCCCTCCACCATATTGGCAACGTCGACACTACGTATCCAGTAAAAGACACTCAGCATGTCGAATGTGTCACCTGTAGCCGACAGATTAAGATCAGAGGAACTGACTTGCCCTTTCTTATTCTTATATACAGACCCTTTTCCCGAGACTTTATTGCCCGAGAAAGAGTATTCTATCACATCCTTTAAGTAAGAACCACCTTCATGCGCAATCTTTGTGTAAGAAATGGGGCGGAATTTTGCCTTGTCCATGACAGAAACAAGAGTGTCACGAACCTTAAACAACCCATCAGCCCAAGGACGCGTTTTTCCGGTGAGAGTGATATAGTAGTTTGAACCCTGATTCTTCAGAGTCAAGGTGGCATCACCGGAATCCTTAGTGATAAGTCCCCATTTATACGTGATGACATACTTCAAGGTCTCGTTGTCGAACTTAGTGGCAGCATTGGCTGAAAAACGACCTAAGAAGACAACTAACACCACTAAAAATATCTTCAAAAACTTATTCATACTAAATAAGACCTCAAAAACACTACAAAGTTAAACGGATGTCGGCTAACAAAGATCGCTTATAATCATTCCACCACCCACAGAGAAGTTCGCTTAAAAATTTTTGAGGGATCGGTAAGATCGGCAGCATCCATCTCGTTGATATTCTTCCTCCATCCAACTCTCTGACTCTCATCAGCACCGGGTCCATAGCATTTATATTCCCCATAGCGAGCGGTGAGTTCATTATCAGTATTGCTCCAATTGTGCCATCCTTTAGGATTAATAGCCTCAGGAAGTTCACATTCGATGAAGAAAGTGGAAGCATACGGGCGCCATGTGCGTCCCAAATGCACATTTTTTACGTCGGGGTTAGCTGTCACTTTACATTTATGGAATACGTAGCCCACCGGATTCTCCTTTGCTGTAGAAGCCGCCGTAAGAAATGAATCGCTTTTAGCGTGGATCTGGCAATTTCTGAAAAGAGCTGTAGCAGCTCCGAAGATAAAGTCAACAGTGCCTTCGATATAGCAATTATCAAACAGCGCACGAGAATTTCTGCCGGAGGCATAGAGAGTGTCTTGATTTCCAAGGATATCACAGTCGACTACATGGATTTTGTCGCCTGTAGTATGCAGAGCCACAGCCTGGCCTACTTGCCCTGCAGTGTTCTCAACAGTTAGATTCTTGAGGGTTATATTATTGCCATCAATTCGAAGAGTATAACTTCCTGATGTTCCCATATTGTTTAGTTGGGCATAATCACCATTGGAGATCACTACACCTTTACGGCTTTCACCTTCCAAAGTAACGTTATTAAGAGTGTAGTTCATCAGGATTTTTTCTTTGTAAACTCCATCCTTGATAAAAATCCTGACTGCCTCTTCAGAATCACCTTTCAGTTTCTTTAAAGCCTCATTGATAGTGGCATAATCTCCACTACCGTCTTGAGCAACTACAATGGTGCGGGCATAGTTTGCATCATCAGCACATGCGACATTGGCTGCTATTATGGCAAAGATCACCATTAAAAGGGAGGATATTATCTTCTTCATACTTGTATTTTTTTATTTATATGCAAAGATAATAAAAAAATATTTATATATAATGAAAAATACCTACAAAGTGCTACCCCTCCGGGGTAGAAAATGGGAGGGAGTCTGCAATTCCCCGAGCTTT
>CAMWQF010000131.1 GCA_947176285.1 uncultured Porphyromonadaceae bacterium | reverse complement strand
GTATTTGCAACTCTAATTCCGGAAGGTGTTGTCAAAACACCACCAAATTATAAATAAATAATATTATAACCCTATAAAATCGAATAACAGAAATGAACATCAAACCACTTGGCGACCGCGTGCTTATTCAGCCGACTGCCGCAGAAGAAGTGACAATGTCAGGTATTATCATCCCTGACTCAGCAAAAGAAAAACCCCTTCGTGGCAAAGTGCTTGCTGCCGGAAATGGGACTAAAGACGAAGAAATGATCCTCAAAGAAGGCGACGAAGTGCTCTATGGCAAATACGCCGGTACTGAAATCGAATTTGAAGGCGAAAAATACCTTATCATGCGCCAAAGCGACGTTCTCGCTGTAATCGCATAAAAAAATCAACCATTTAAACTCTAAATTTTTCAACTATAAAAATGGCAAAAATAATTAAATTCAACATACAAGCTCGCGAAGAGCTTAAAAAGGGTGTCGACGCTCTTGCCGATGCTGTCAAAGTAACCCTAGGTCCTAAAGGCCGCAATGTGATCATCGAAAAGAAATTCGGTGCTCCTCATATCACTAAGGATGGCGTGACAGTTGCTAAGGAAATCGAACTTGAAAACGCTTTTGAAAACATGGGTGCTCAACTCGTGAAAGAAGTGGCTTCCAAGACCGGTGACCAGGCAGGTGACGGTACTACAACAGCTACCGTACTTGCTCAGGCTATCGTGACTGAAGGACTCAAGAACGTAGCAGCAGGTGCCAATCCTATGGACCTGAAGCGCGGTATTGACAAGGCTGTTTCCAAGGTTGTAGAAGGAATCAAGGGTATGAGCCAAGAAGTCGATGACGACATGGCTAAGATTGAGAATGTGGCACGTATTTCCGCAAACAACGACGAAGAAATCGGACGTCTCATTGCCGAGGCTATGAAGACTGTAAAGAAAGAAGGCGTCATAACTGTTGAAGAAGCCAAGGGAACTGAAACTACTGTGGAGGTAGTTGAAGGTATGCAGTTCGATCGTGGCTACATAAGCCCATATTTCGTGACTAACTCTGAAAAGATGGAATGCGAGATGGATTCTCCTTTCATTCTTCTCTACGATAAGAAGATTTCCAATCTTCAGGAAATGCTTCCTATCCTTGAGGCTGTGGCACAGACAGGTCGTCCTCTCCTTATTATTGCGGAGGATGTCGACAACGAGGCTCTTGCTACTCTCGTTGTAAACCGTCTCCGTGGATCTCTTAAGATTTGTGCTGTGAAAGCCCCCGGCTTCGGCGACCGCCGTAAGGAAATGCTCGAAGATATCGCTATCCTTACCGGTGGAAACGTAATCAGTGAAGTGAAGGGTATGCAACTTAAGCAAGCCACTGTGAATGATCTTGGCACTGCTGAAAAAGTTACTGTCAATAAAGACAACACCACTATTGTTAACGGTGCCGGTTCTAAGGAGGCTATTGATGCACGCGTTGCTCAAATTAAGGCTCAGATTGAGACCACTACTTCTGAATACGATAAGGAAAAACTCCACGAACGTCTTGCAAAACTTGCAGGAGGCGTAGCAGTCCTTTATATCGGAGCTCCTTCTGAAGTAGAAATGAAGGAAAAGAAAGACCGTGTGGATGATGCATTGAGCGCAACTCGTGCAGCCATTGCTGAAGGTATTGTTCCCGGCGGTGGTGTGGCTTACATCCGTTGCCTTTCAGCCCTTGACGAACTCAAGGGTGACAACAACGACGAATCTACCGGTATTGCCATCATCCGTCGTGCTATTGAGGAACCTCTCCGTCAGATAGTAGAAAATGCCGGTCTCGAAGGTGCAGTAATTGTTCAGAAAGTGAAGGAAGGCACAGGCGACTACGGCTACAATGCCCGTACGGACAGCTATGAGAATTTCTTTGCTACCGGAGTTATTGACCCGGCTAAGGTGACACGTGTTGCTCTTGAGAATGCAGCAAGCATTGCCGGCATGTTCTTGACAACTGAATGTGTCATTGCTGACAAAAAGGAAGATAATCCTGCTCCCGCAATGCCAGCAGGTGGTATGCCCGGAATGATGTAATCCATCATCCAATAAGATAATTAAGGCGGGGATCGGCAAAGGCATTCCCCGCCTTAATCATTTTTGGCACGCCATTTGTTATATATAAAGTATAATCTCCCCACTTTCCCAACCGAAAGTGGAATCAATAATATTTAAATGAAGAACGACTATTCTAAGCAATTCAAGCCCATCTTGGAACATGCCTACAACATCGCTGTTGAGTTTAATTCAAAAATGATAGTGAGCGAGCATTTCATTCTCGCTGCTCTCAGAGATGAAACAGGATATGCTTTCAAGATCTTGAAGCAACTCCGAGTCCCTATCGACAAAATGCGTAAGGAAGTGGAAGAACACATTGCTGATCTTGTGAATTCAGGAGAGTCCACTACTCTCTTTGAACAACAATATCGCATCAGTATGCCGGCTTTGCGACATTTGCAACTTGCTACGTCTGAGGCCCGCAAGATGCATTCTTCCGTAATTGGAGGTGAGCACATCCTCCTTGCCCTTATCCATGACACTCGTAACATGGACAGCGAGTTTCTTCGTGAATTTAAAGAAAAATATCTAAATTTCGACATCTCTATCCAATCTATTGGTCCGGGTCAGATTCCACCTTTCCCTTTCGGTCAGAAAGATGCTGATGAAGATCAAGAAATGGAGGATGATGACGATGATTTTGAAAATACTGCTCCAACCGGAGGACGAGCAAAAAGCAGTTCTAAAGGAAATGAGAAGTCAGATACTCCGGCTCTCGACAAATTTGGATATGATATGACCAAGGCTGCGGCTGAAGGTCGTCTCGATCCGGTTGTAGGTCGTGAGACTGAGATCGAACGTCTTGCCCAGATACTTTCCCGCCGTAAAAAGAACAATCCTGTTCTCATAGGCGAACCCGGTGTAGGTAAATCCGCTATCGTAGAAGGTCTTGCTCTAAGAATCAATCAGCGAAAAGTGAGCCGAGTGCTTTTCAATAAGCGTGTGATTGGTCTTGACATGGCGGGCATGGTGGCTGGAACTAAATATCGTGGACAGTTTGAGGAAAGAATCAAGGCTGTGCTCGATGAACTTCAGAAGAACCCCAACATTATTCTCTTTATCGACGAGATTCACACTATTGTAGGTGCCGGAAGTGCGCCGGGCACGATGGATGCAGCAAATATGCTCAAACCTGCACTTGCTCGAGGTGAGATTCAATGCATAGGTGCTACTACTCTTGATGAATATCGTAAGAACATTGAGAAGGATGGAGCTCTTGAACGCCGTTTCCAGAAAGTGATAGTAGAACCTACTTCACCGGAAGAAACTCTTGAGATTCTCAATCAGGTTAAGTCTAAATATGAGGATCATCACAATGTGACTTACACCGATGAAGCATTGAAGGCTTGTGTGGAACTTACGGAACGCTATGTCAGCGACCGCAATTTCCCGGATAAAGCATTGGATGCTCTTGATGAGGCAGGAAGCCGCGTACATATCAGCAATATCACTGTCCCGGAGGAACTCGATGCTCTCGAGAATGAAATTGCCCAGACTACCGAGCAAAAACTTGAGGCTGCAAAGGCTCAGGAATTTGCAAAGGCTGCCGAACTTCGAAATAAAGAGACTTCCCTCAAAGAAGAACTTGAGAAAGTTAAGAGCAAATGGGAGGCACAACTTGATAAGGACCGTCAGATTGTAGATGATGAGAAGGTTGCTGAAGTTGTAGCTATGATGACAGGAGTGCCTACTCAACGTATTGCACAGACAGAAGGAAATCGCCTTCTTGAGATGGGTAATACGTTGCAAGGATCGGTAATAGGACAAGATGAAGCTATCAAGAAGGTAGTCAAAGCCATTCAGCGAAACCGTATTGGTCTGAAGGATCCTGAAAAGCCTATTGGTGTTTTCATGTTCCTTGGTCCTACCGGTGTCGGAAAGACTCACCTTGCAAAGAAACTTGCAGAATATCTCTTTGACAGCGCGGATGCCTTGATTCGTGTCGACATGAGTGAATATATGGAGAAATTCACAGTCAGTCGTCTTGTCGGTGCGCCTCCGGGGTACGTCGGATATGAAGAAGGAGGACAACTTACGGAAAAGGTGCGACGCCGTCCATATTCCGTAGTGCTTCTCGACGAGATTGAAAAAGCCCATCCGGATGTATTCAACCTCTTGCTTCAAGTGATGGATGAAGGTAGGCTTACTGACTCGCTTGGACGTCGCATTGACTTCAAGAACACTATCATCATAATGACTTCCAATGTAGGAAGCCGTCAGTTGAAGGATTTTGGAACTTCAGGCGTTGGTTTTAATACCGCCGCTGATGATAAGAAACAGGCTCAGGGTGTTATTTCAAAGGCTCTTAACCGAGCTTTCTCTCCGGAGTTCCTAAATCGTATAGATGATATCGTTATGTTTGATCAGCTCGACAAGGATGCCATCTTCAAGATCATTGATGTGGAACTGGCTGATTTCTACGGACGAGTGATGAAACTTGGCTATGAACTCAAACTGTCTGACGAAGCTAAGGAATTCATTGCAGAAAAAGGTTACGACAAGAATTTTGGTGCACGTCCTTTGAAACGCGCTATCCAGAAATATCTTGAAGATGATCTTGCTGAGATTCTGCTTAAACTTAATGCGGAAGGAAAACTCGGAGGCGTTATCGAAGTCAGCAAGAAAGATCCTGATTCGGAAAGACTCGATTTCAATTACAATGATCCTTGTGAGTAATTACAGATCAAGTGATATCCTGATATTAAAGCGTTGCTAATTCGGCAACGCTTTTTTTGTGCTTACAAAATTTGCATATCCCAATTTTTTATGTTAATTTTGTAGGTTGAAAAGATTAGGCTAACATGACTATTGACGAAGATAAGATTATTCCGGTCAATATAGAATCGGAAATGAAAAGTGCCTACATCGACTATTCGATGTCGGTAATCGTTTCGCGTGCTCTTCCTGATGTTCGCGATGGTTTCAAACCAGTACACCGTCGTGTGCTTTACGGCATGGGCGAAGTTGGAAACTATTATTCGGGCGACACTAAGAAGTCTGCACGTATTGTCGGTGACGTTATGGGTCACTATCACCCACATGGCGACTCTTCAATCTACATGACAATGGTTCGCCTCGCTCAGGAATGGTCGCTCAGATATCCTCTCGTTTTCGGACAAGGAAACTTTGGTTCTATAGATGGCGACTCCCCTGCTGCTATGCGTTATACTGAGGTGAAGCTCTCTCGTATGGGTGAGGAAATGCTCCGTGACCTTGATTCGGATACAGTGGACTTCGTCCCTAATTTCGATAACACTACCAAGGAACCGACCGTTCTCCCAACGCGTATTCCAAACTTGCTGGTTAATGGTGCATCAGGTATTGCTGTAGGTATGGCTACCAACATGCCGCCTCACAATCTTACTGAAGCGCTTAACGCTTCGCTTGCACTCATTGATAATCCGGAGATCGACATTGAAGGTCTGATGCAATATGTCACTGCGCCTGACTTCCCGACCGGTGGTGAAATATTTGGTCTCCAAGGCGTTAAGGATGCTTATGAGACTGGGCGCGGACGAATTGTGCTCCGTGCTAAAGCTGAAATTGAATCAAATGGCACTCACGATCAGATTATCGTCAGCGAGATTCCATATGGCGTGCTCAAAAACGACCTTGTCAAGAGCATTGCCGACATGGTTGAGGAAAAGAAAATAGAAGGTATATCAGATATCACCGATACCTCAGCTCGTGGAAAAATTCATATTGCAATCGACATTAAACGTGATGCTAATGCTCGCGTGGTGCTTAATAAACTCTATAAGCTTACTCAGCTCCAAACAAGTTTCAGCGTTAATAATGTCGCGCTCGTCAACGGACGTCCTCGTACTCTCAACCTCAAGGAGATACTTGAATATTTCGTAGCTCATCGTCATGAGATTGTAATTCGCCGCACTAAATTCCTTCTTCGTAAGGCTGAGGAGCGTGCTCACATTCTCAAGGGATTGATGATTGCTTGCGATAATATCGATGAGGTTATCAAGATCATCCGCAACTCGCGCACTACTGAAGAGGCTCGCGAAAAACTCAGTGAAAATTTCGGCCTCGATGAAATTCAGACGCGCGCTATCGTAGAGATGCGTCTACGTCAGCTCACAGGATTGGAACTTGACAAACTGCACGCTGAGTACGATGAACTTATGAAGCAAATCGAATTCTATAATTCCATCCTTTCTGATGATGCTGTATGCCGCAACGTTATGAAGGAAGAACTTATTGAAATTCGTGATAAATTCGGTGATGAACGACGCACTAAAATAAGCAAATTCTCCAGCGACCTCAATGCCGAGGATTTCTATCCCGACGATGAGATGATCATCACTATCTCTCACCTCGGATATATCAAGCGCACTCCGCTAACTGAATTCCGCGCCCAAAACCGCGGTGGTGTTGGAGCAAAAGGTAGCAGCACCCGCGACCAAGACTTCATCGAGCATATATATCCTGCTACTAATCATAATTATATGCTCTTCTTTACTAATAAAGGCAGATGCTATTGGTTGAAAGTGTATGAGATACCTGAATTTGCGAAAAATTCCAAAGGCAGGGCTATTCAAAATCTTCTGAATATTGATTCTGATGATGCAGTGAATGCTTTCATATGTATTAAGAATCTGAATGATGAAGATTTTGTAAAGAATCATAATCTTCTCTTTGCTACTCGAAATGGTGTAGTGAAAAAGACTCCTCTCGAGGCTTATAGCCGTCCACGAGCCAACGGTGTGAATGCAATCATAATACGTGAAGATGATAGCTTGCTTCAGGTAGAACTGACCGATGGCGATACCCAGGTGATTCTTGCAAGCAAAGCAGGATACGCAACTCGATTCTCTGAGTCTGAACTTCGTGAAATGGGCCGCGTATCTACAGGCGTACGCGGAATGACTCTTCGTGGAGAAGGTGATGAAGTGATCGGCATGGTGACAGCCAAAACTGACGATAACGAACATAGCATTCTTGTAGTGTCTGAAAACGGATTCGGGAAGCGCACGGATCTTGACGACTATCCTGTAAGCATGCATCGTGGCGGTAAGGGTGTCAAGACACTAAACGTTACTGATAAGACCGGAAACTTAGTCGCTATCAAGAAAGTGACAGATGCCAACGACCTGATGATTATTAACCAAAGCGGTATCACTCTCCGCCTTCCGGTAAATACACTTCGACTTCAAGGACGTAACACACAAGGTGTAAAACTCATCGACCTTACCAAACGTGGAGACAAAATTGCTTCAGTTTGTGTCGTAGACTCAGATCCTGAAGAGGAAATAGAAAAGGAACTTTCGGAAGAATCGGCTGAAAATGTAGTTGTCGCAGATTCCGAGCAAGTGGATATCACTGAGGTTGATTCTGAGAATTTAACTGAAAATAATTAATAATCCATAAAATAAACCAAGATGAAAAAGCTCATGACATTCGCGCTTTGCTTCGCAGCCATAGGCTCGATGAGCGCACAAAAAGC
>CAMWQF010000130.1 GCA_947176285.1 uncultured Porphyromonadaceae bacterium | reverse complement strand
AGACCTCTCTTCCAGAGTCACAGAACTAGCAGAATGGCACAGAAATAAAAATTTGGCTGAATTTGCTGATAATACAAAATAAAAAATTCTGTGAAAATCTGTCAGTTCTGAGCATCGCCATGCGGACGCAGTCCGATTGAGCGAGTTTCGCGCCTAATCATCTACATAGTCCATACCCGGAAGGATCTTATTTATAGTTTAGGCACAGACCTCTCTTCCAGAGTCACAGAACTAGCAGAATGGCACAGAAATAAAAATTTGACTGAATTTTCTGATAATACAAAATAAAAAATTCTGTGAAAATCTGCCGGTTCTGAGCATCGCCATGAGGACGTAGCCCGCATGAGCGAGATCTGAGCCTAAGCATAAGATTCCACATCTGTTTCCACCATCGGAAAGGAACTCGCACAAAAAAAGGCGATTCCCGAAGGAATCGCCTTTTGTATTGCCCTTTTAAGGGTGATATTCATACAATGTATTTAAATTCCCCCTTTAGGGGGTAAGGGGGCTGATGGGCTAGCCCGTCAGAATGATGCCGGTGAGAAGATGCCGGCGCGAGGATGATCCGGCGGCAAATTCGGTGTCAGATCCGGATTCCTCTCCGGTTGCCACGTACGGATATGTATCAATGGTTTTTCCGGATCATTAAAATCAACAAACAGGAAAAGATATCCCTGGTCGCCATATGTCTGCGAAACATAATCCTGCTTCAACTGAAGGGCATATGTCTCCCCTCCAACTCCTGAACGCTCCACGTCGGTATCTGAAAAACGGAGATTGATGAATTCCTGGCTTGCAAAGCAACGGCGAAGCTGATCCATATACTCCTTCTTAGTCTTTTGGGTATACACCACATGCTCCTTCTCAGCAAGCCCGAACCCTTCGGCACCCGGCACTTTCTCAAGTTTCTTGGTGACATGCCCCACGATGATGACAGCATCATCATCGAAGATACTCTCGATATAATCCTGCATACCGAGTGCAAACGCCGTGCGGTAGTTTTCCAAGAAATTCACAAGCACCATCTTCTTGTCGTCGGTCCAAGCGGCACCCTCTTTCGCAAAGATATCATTCCGTGCGATGCTGCCAAGTCCGAATCCAAGGCTGACAAGTTTTCGGTCTTGATTGAAAGTGAAAGTTACATCTTCCGTAAACTGACGCCCCTTGCTGAAAGTGAATGACATCGGCACCGAGCGGCACATTACTTCATCGCGGTAAGGATAAAACTCATATGTGTCGCGTGTGGCTTTGCCGAGGATACGCACCTTGCCATATTTCATCAGTCGCTCAAACATCATCCACCCTTCAGGCGTACAGATATCCTTCACCTCGTCATATTTCTTGTTGTTGATCGCCCATATGATCTTCTCCATCAGACCAACATAGGGTGAAACCTCTTCACGGTTCATCTCCAAGATACCCTCATGCGCCCCTGCTGCCACCTGCTCCTGGAAAGCCTTCGCCTCCTTCTTGTCAGCCTTCAGTTCCTTCTTCGAGTCATTGAGCAGATACTGGTTTTGCACAAGTCCGGCACCCTTGAAAGAGTCAAGAAGTGGCTTTAGTTCTGCATTGGCATGGTTTTCATTCTTGAATAGATATTCCACGTAGAGTTTCAGCGGATTCATCGGAACGTTGGGACTAAGTTCAATCATTGCCAATCCGTCGCGTGCGGTGATCAGTGAAGAGTAGCCAGATGCCGTGCCATATTTGAAAGTGCAAGTAGTGGCAGGTTTTCCGTCATACCTTACATTAAGTTCGACAGTCTTACCTCCGTTTTCCGGATCATCTTCATCCTGCTTCACTGAAGCCACGCCAAAAGTCACCTTATTGACAATGTCGCGCATAGCCTCAGGAAGCCAGTTGGCGAGAACGCGAGGTTCACCGTCAACGTTCTCTATCACTTCCGATGGCGCCGGAAGGCTCTGCAGAAGCACGTAGGATCGATATAGATGACGCAGCGCATCATCCACCTTTCCCTTGTCGCGTGCTCGGATGCCGGAACGTGCAAGGTCTGCCACGTTGTTGCGGCGACGCTTATGCATCTTTTCAACATTGGCTTTCGGCATATACACGAATCTTTCGAAGTCAGGGGCATCTCCGATGGCTATTACCTGAACATCCTCCAGCGCAGCCGGCGTGGTGTAGCTGTCAATTACGGATTTAAACTGCTCCTCTGTGGTAGTGGTTCCGTCGGCATTCAATCTGTCGGTAGATTCTATGTGGGTATCAGCCTTGACATTGATGGAAATTTTTCTCACCATGTCATGAAGGGCGGCATTGTAAGCCTCTTCAGGATCCTCACCGAAGCCAACCCCGAAAATATAATTCTCGGGATCTCCCTTTATCTCATTCGCTTTTTTCTGTTCCGGTGTCTCCTTTGCTGCAAAAGCAAAAGAAACCCCGGTCAAAAAAAGTGCCAATATTAATACTAATTTCCTCATAAATCCTTAATTCAAAATTCTCAATTCCCAATTCTAAATTACTTAGAAGGGGTAGGATTGTCGCTGCTTCCGGGATATTGTCCGGCTGTGTTAAACGGATAGCTTACACTTCCATATTTGACAGTGCCGTTGGCATCCTTTACATATCCGCGTGCCTCATATCTTGTGGCAGGTTCGAGCGAGTTGAGCTCTACTGTCACAGTTCCTTCTGTAGGATCACTTACAGTAGACGGCACCGTATTCCAGTTTGTTTCTCCGACCTTCCTCCATTGCAGGGCGGCTTCAACCACATTAGCAAACGGCGAATAGTAGTTGAACTCTATGATTGCCGATGTCTGTGTGTAGCCGTCGACGATCCAAGGAACGCTAATCGCAGCCTCGCGTCCTCCAAACTGTGTTACGGAGAATCGGAGAGGTTCGATTCCGAGGGATGTGGGATCAAGTGTAACTCCACCTGCAAAACCGGTTGCCTTTGGATAGACGGTCACTGTGCCGGTGCGGTTGTTGTTGGTAGTGTTGGCAGATACTGCCAGATTGATCTTACGAGATGATGTTGAAGCATTGCCGCTCACTGCATCGGCAGATACCCATGATGGCGTTTCAATTGTCCAGTCGAAGCGAGAATCAAGATCGAAACTCAGAGATTCCCCACTCTCCATTGCAATGGCACTCGCATCTGCGCTGCTGATAGCAAAAGTAATGTCGTAGCCGCGCTGTGTTACGGTGAGACTCAGTTCGGAATAACTCTCATTTCTTGGCACGAACCTGATTTCAGCGCTACGCTCCCTGCCCGATGTATTTGGCATCACAGTAGCTTCTGTCACCACACGGTTGTCGCTTCCCTCTGAAGATGATGCAGGATTGAATGTAATCCAGTCGGCGGCTGTACGCACGTCCCATCCCACAATGGAAAGGATACCGAAACTGATCTTGCCTCCTTCGGCTGCCACCACCTGATTTTCTGCAGGAGAGACATCAAACGAATATTCCGATTTTATCTGAGAGATCTCCACCGTATAATTACCTGTCGCACTTCGGAGATTGAGATAAGCCTTACGGTCGGTAGCGGTTCGATTGTCAGCCACACTTATATAGAAGGTTGCAGTGTCTTCGCCTTGGAAAGATCCGTCTCCTACTGCATTTATATCGCCGCTTTCAGGAGTGATTACCACGAATTCACTGGCATTGTCACCCTCGTATGAGACATCGAGTGTCCATGCTACATTGGCGATTACCTCAAAGAGCTGACGTTCGTTGCTCTGTGGCTTGAAAGGAGCAACAGAAGAGGGAGTAAGCCTTACGTCGCTGACATCCTGGGTGACAGTTATGGTGAGGCTGCTTCCCGGAACCCCCTCGAGTTTCTCACCCTGCGCGTCAACCATATATACGGTCACTGAACATGTACGCTTGCTGATCATGTTGTCGCGTAGGCTCATGGAAAAGGACTCGTTGCCACGTCCGCTCACTTTGTCTACACTGCACCAGCCTCCTTCACACACCACCTCTACTTTCCAGAGTGTATTGCTTTCTACCTTTATCTCAGTAGTGGAAGGGCCGGCATTTAAATTCATTGTGAATGCTGTTTCATGACCATCGACCGTCAGTGTACGTTCCCCAAGTGTTGGGATCAGGTCTGAATCCAAGTTGTCGCTGCATGAGTATGTGCCAAGCATCATGAAGACCGATGCGAGCATCAGGAAAATATGTCTTGTTTTCATCGTTATTCTTAATGCTTAAAGTGAAACTGAAATTCCTATCGATCCCTTGATGCCTCCGCGTGTCATGCCGCCTTGCTTGAAAACATCCACTATGTCACCCTTTGCCGACACCGGAATCCCATATTCCGGAGTGACGAAAATGCCGATATGCTGCACCGGGTGGTAAGAGAAACGGGCTCCTATCGTAACGCATGGTTGCGTGAATCCATTTCCGGGATAATTCTTGTCTTTTGCCGATAAACGTTGGATCATGAAGCCGGCTTGCGGCGTAAGTCCGAAGCGCTCTGCAAAGCGCAATTGATAGCCGGCTCTGACAGCCATCTCATCCATACGATAGTTGTATTGTCCTATGAGGACATTGTCCTCACGGTCATACCACTGCACGTCTTTGCTTCGTCCGAGTCCGAGGTTATAGCTCAGTTCAAGATTGACATTCTCGTAGTAGCCACCTAATGTAAATCCAATTGAGGGTTTGCCGCTTGCTGCAAATGAGACGGCAGCATATCCGGTGGTTTTCTTCACATACTGTATTTTCTCAAGGCGTATGGTGTCGCGCAGTGTCTCGCCGCGCTCTATGCGGAACTTGCGGGTCTGGGGATAATAACCTTTCTTTGAAAAGTCGTATTCGTAGCGTGCCACAGGAAGTTGCATAGTAGGCATCATCTCTATCACCGAGTCTCCCTCCATCACAGTCACACCATGTGTAGGCTCAGTGACGAGTTCAAGATATCCGAGGTGCGCAATAGGAGGAGTCGCAGTCACTTTCTTTGTCTTGCCTGCCTCTACCGTGAATGTGGTGGTCTGGTCCTCATGGTCCGGTAGTTTGGCAGTGATCACGTAGCTTCCTGCCTTCAGGTGCTTGTGAAGCGATCCCACACCCTCGCGGTTGTCCTGGAACCAAAGTTCGGCTCCGTCTGCCACTTCAATGTCGACATCACCGAATTTGAGGTTCTCATCTTCCATCTGAAGGTCGAATTGCATCGGACCGTCAGGGGTAAGAGTGACGATATCCTCAAACAGGAGCGATCCGAGTTCGGCACGCACAAGGTGTGATCCGAGCGGCATGTGCATGTTGACCGGGGATTTGCCTTGCACTTCTCCGTCGACAGAGATTTCAGCCTCGGGGGTAGATGCAATCAGCGCCACATCTCGTCCTTCGACGTTGAGGATAACGCTGTAGGTCTTGCCTGATTCTGCTTCCATACCGTCAAACCACATTACGGTAGGGCGGTACTTTGGATGGCTGATAGTGACTTTCTGGGTGCGTTCCGGCACGTATAGCCAAACCTCGCCGGGTCCAGCCTGCTTACGCCCGATTATCTGGAACAGACCGGCATCGAAACCAAGCACATCATTTTGGAAAGGTGTATAAATCTTGATGAGAGCGGCTCGTTTGCCGCTGTTCTCGTCGATCACTTCCGTATCCTTCAAGCGAGCCGTCATCTCGTTGGTCGCCTTGAAATCACGGTATTCGAGTTTCTGAGCCATCGATGGCAGGGAACTCAGGATAGCGCCAGCTATGACAGCAAATTTTAAAAACTTTATTTTCATTATCTTTGGGTTATTTCTTTTTTTAGTTAGGAAGGTCCTTAAGGTCTTTAAAGTCTTTAATGTCTCTAAAGACCTTAGGAATCTTTTCCTTCAATAAGATTATCTCACCATCACTTTCAGTCCGGCTACAATGTAGAGATCTCTTGTCAGGCCTTCGATGTCGATGCTCTCGCCCGCTTTCAGATGCAGGGTGCGAATAGTGACGCCGGTAATTGTGGTGACTGCAATGTTGCATTCGCGGATGCTGCTTACGCGGATAGTGCCTGCAGCAGGAGTCTCAACCACGATACCGGAGGTTTCTGCCACCGGGGTCATAACGCCGCTCCAATCTCCGAAAACGGGGATTCTCTGAGGCATTCCCGATCCACGCAGATAAGCTCCGAATGGGAATATGACGCCGTTATCAACAAACGCGCTTCCCGGGAGTTCGTCTTCCCTTTCCGCATTGACGTTGAGGGAGCGAAGACCTTGCTCTTCGACAGGCATGTAGGTGCCCTCGAAAAGTATGCCGTCGAGCCATTCCTTATTCATAGGCTCTGACCCTTGTGGTTCGATCCATACATTATGCGAGGCGAAAGAGACTTTGCCCGAAAGATTATAGCCATCCACATAATCTTCGCTGTTAGGCATGGAAATCAGATACGGAGTATTCTTCGCTATAGTGTCTGTCGCTATCCATCCGGATTCAGATGCTCTGTAGAACCAGAATGGCTTGTGTATATCTTCCGGTCCTCTCCAAGATATAAAGGGAACAATCAATCCCTCTTTCTCATGCACAACTCTGTCGGGGCGGAAAGGAAGCGTTATTGTCTCCCATCCTGCACATTTACCTATGACTGTAGGCAAGGAGAAATCCTTGACAACCTCGGCTTTTGCAGCAAAGAGAGGCATGTGGGCATTGAAAGGATATCCTGTATTCAGTGATATGCTTTCAGCACTTCCCTCTATGCCCTGACCGTCCGGGTCAGTAGGAAAGCCTTCGCCGATATAGTCATAGGTGACTACATTTATAGCATCAGCAGGTGCATTGTCCTTGTCAGTTGTCCAGAAAAGTATATTGGGATTGCCGGCTTCTGCGAGGCGACCGTCAGGCATCTTGGCGTTTGTGACACCCCACATCACGGTTGTGAGCCGTGGCATTCCCTTGAGCATGCCTTCGGGATAACCAACTGAGAAGATTGTCTCGATTCCGGATCCTTCGAATACGTTGTCGCAGCCATCGCCGGGCATCGTGTAGGGATCAAGATGCAGTGTCGTAAGTGAGGGGAGACCGGCAATAAAGCGAAGGTCTTCCGCCACCACTTCGCCCCTTACGCGAAGATAGGTGTAGTCTTCTCTCTTGTCGCCCCAGGTTCCAAATACCTCTGAGAGACGGTGTCCGTTTCTGACTCCAGCCATTCTGCCGGTGTTGAATGCATCTATCTGCATCTTGGTGGTGTCGGATCTGAATGCGTTGTCAGACTGGATCACAGCCGATACCGTGCCAAAACCAAGTATGTCAATCGGATTGAATCCGGAGCCATACTGGCGGAGATTATCGTTAAACCAGCACCATAGTTCCGCACTGTCAGAAGCACTATCTCCCTCTCCGGTTTCGAAGTTTACGGAATGTCCGTCATAGCTTAATACCGCAGATTTATGGAATACGAGTTCTTCCGTCAGCGTCTCCGAGTCGTAGCGGTCTTCATTGGTGGCGAGGGCTGTGACAGAGACACGAGACATACCGGGAACTACATCGATGGTGTCGGATGCCAAAACAATCCGGTCGATATCGCTTGCCACCAGCCTGAAGGATACAGTGTCTGGCGACGACACTGCT
>CAMWQF010000129.1 GCA_947176285.1 uncultured Porphyromonadaceae bacterium | reverse complement strand
TATTCATTTGCGTCTCGTGGGATCGGAGATGTTTATATCAGAAAGGTACAACCATGTTTTCGAAGGAATTGATATTTATGGAATTTACAAAATTAGAATTTTTTTTCGAATTGACAAACTTCAGAATTCAACTCGAAGAATAGAATCATTAATATCCATATAAATTGTCAACAACTTGTCCTCCGGCTTCACCTCCCCAATAGGCACCTATTATTCCATAGATAGTTGCACCTATAATACTCCCAGGAATTGCTCCGAAACCTCCGAAACAACTACCAATATAAGCGCCAATATAAATGCCTGCCTCCATACCTGCCATTGCACCGCCAAAAGAGGCGGAAGCTCGAACCGTATTATACCAATCTGTTTGCCCGTAATAATTGAGATTCGTAATATCTTGACTAAATCCAATTGCAACTTGAGCTCCACCAATTGCATAACCAACAGGTGTGGCTTTACCAACAATCTTACCGCCGATAGTAGTAAGTCTTTGCGTAGAAACATATTGGTTCCCATAGAATGGTCTTTGCGCTGATGTTTTCCAATATAATTTGCCATTGTTTCCCAAAGTTGAATTGGCTCCATATTTTGTGAGACTTTTTCCAAAACTTTCAACTGAGGAATTCGCATTGGATGCAACAGCGGACCATAAATTAAAATTCCCTTTGAAATCTAAAAATTCATTTGACATACTTGGATACACAAATAGATCCGGAAGCTCTTTATACACGTTTCCTAATTCATCAACGTAGTCATCCGGTATCTCACCTTCGAGATAATTGAACATTGCAATATTGTAGCCTATCAAAGCTCCCTTTAGAAAGTTTCCGCCGGTTATCAGACTTGCCCCTCCACCAACTAAAGCTGCTTTAAAAGCTAAATCTGCCTTTTGGTAATCTGTCAGGTCATCCGGAGTCAATCCTTTCATCGCGCCTGACATAACCATTGCAGATGCCCCTCCACTGATAAATCCGCTTGCAAAACGTCCGAAGTTCCCCCCATCCATAGCGGATGCGAGTCCGCTTGCCAGTCCATGTGTACCAGCTCGGAGAAGTTCCTTGCCGATGGATCCACAGCTGCCATAAAGTTTACCTATGCCAAAACTGCATAAAGGTGAAGTAAGCAAAGATACCAATCCGGATTTAATCACATTACCCCCGGTGGCTTTGGCATGCAGCATCGCACTCCCTATGTGAAACAGTGTTGAAGCGACTAAGAGTGCAGTTCCTGTCAGAAACTGTCCGCTTGGATCTGTATATTTCAAAGGATTGTTAAGACAATAACTATAGCGGTTAAAGCTCTGTGTGAAATCAGGGAACTGTACATACGGGTCCGGACTGAAGAAGCGTCCAAGTTCAGGATCGTAAAGACGGCCATTCATGTTGATGATTCCAAACTCATTGAGCATCTCATGTCCGGTATATCCTCTTCTTAAACTAATAAGATTTCTTTTAACTTCCTGTTTTCCCCAAGCATCGTATGTAGCCTCAAAAGTTTTTGAGCCATTCTCGTCAAAAGCGGAGAGGATGCTACCTAAATGGTCTTTAAATAAGTAATGAAGTCCCGCATTACTTCCGGAATCGACAAATATCACATTGTCATCAAGATAATATATACGAACCGGGTCTTCTTCATTTATGATCTCCATATGGTTCAAATATGCTACAGATCTGACGACTTTCCCGTCTTCGTAATATACAGACCTGTATCGTTGCAGGTCAGCCCCGTATGAAAATTCCATAGTTCGATTCTCGTCATTGTCTTCAATTCTGTCAATCATGCCAAAGGAATTGAATGTGGTAATAAGTTCATACGAGGGTATGATGGATGCTGAATTCTCAACAGAGGTGACAGCATGAGGTTTTTTACTGATTCCATAATTATAAGTTCCAAGTCCAGACTTGGATATAATATTGCCGTTTACGGCGTATCTAATATTCATTATTCCACCAGTTCCCATATTGACTGCCACAAGTCTGTCAAGATTATCATAACGGAATAAATCTCTCTCATATCCCATCCGCTCTCTTGAACGAAGATTGAGTGTCAAAGTATCAAATTCTACTGAATAATAATCAAGAACTTTGCTTCCGAAACTCAACTGACGCTTTCTTTCAAGTCCTTTTGAGTCGATAGTTCTTATTAATACAATACTGTCAGCAAATGAAGTTCTCATTGTCAGGCCATCATAGCTCTCAAGACGGTAAATATCCTTATTTTTAAAACTAACAGCTGTCTTGAATCCGTAATCATCATATTTATTAAATACACCTATTCGATCATTATATCTGACGCTGGAAAGTCGGTTGAAGCTATCATATCGGTATTCGGTGTTAATAGCTCCTATCCCCTCATTATAGCGGACCTCTGATATGACTCTACCATAATTATCGTATGTATAGTTAATTAAATTTCCCCTGAATTCTCTTCTCGTAAGACGTAATTTGCCGTAACCTGAAGTGCCATAATAATTTTTTATAATATTATTGCCGATTTTTATAGATGATAATCTGCCGAGATTGTCATACTGGTTTATGGTTGTCACACCTCTGGCATCTGTATGCTTCAATAAGGTTCCATCTGCTGCATATGCATATGTAGATAAACCTGCGTCTGGATCTGACACGGAAATCCTGTTACCTGCGCAGTCATAGGTGATATTGACAGTCGCGCCATTTGTAGTGATTGATGAGGGCTGTCCATTTGACCTATATTTGTAGGTGACTGTGGCTCCTAAAGGATCGGTTGAACTGAGAATATTACCCCAGGCATCAGTTGACTTGATGAATTGACGGCCATTAGTCGTTGAAGTGACTGAGCGGTTGCCATACTTATAGTTCACTTCGTTGCCTAAACTCGATTTCTCTATCTGTATCCTACCTAATTCATCATAACAGAATGATTTCCATGTTTTTAATTTGCCGGTCTGCTCTGTTATTTTACGTACTTTTCCATTGGAATCATATTCAGTAACTTTCTGAATCAAGACATTTTTGGCACCGAAAGTCTTGTTCAAGGTCTCGTTGCCGGCTTTATCATACCATGTCAATATCCAGGGCTTGCCGGTTTCTTCCACGAGACTATAATGGTGCTTCTCGTCGGTCTTTCCCCAACCTATAGAGTATTTGACCTTCCTTTCATCAGGAAGAGTAGTTGATGATCTGCGACCCCAATTGTCATAGGTATGAGTAGTCGTAAGTATATTACTTGAATCTGTGCAGTCATTCTCTGTAAGGAGATTGCCCCATAGATCATAAGTGAATGTCATGACAGCTGCCTCCGGCTCTTGCCAACTCTTGATCACATATCTACCGGTGGCATCATATTCACTATGCTTTGTAATTTTGACAACGGATTTTCCTGAATTGAAAGATGAAGTACAGTTGCCGTAAACGTCATAAGTTGCATTGGTAGTAAGCGCAAGGTCTGTACCTGAATGTACGGTTGTCGATATTATATTTCCATTATCATCATATGTATATTTTGTTGCAGAGGAATACTCATTTGAATCATGTTCATGTTTCTGACTTAAGGTAATGACCCCCGGCAACCATACTCCCGAAATCTCTTTATAATCCGAGTAATCAACCGTCTTATACATTTTATTACCATTATTCAAGACTGTCTGTGAAAGTAAAACGCCTTTAGTTAAATCATAGGTATTTGAAGTAGTTACAGTCTCGTTATACATGTCTGTGACTTTAGAGAATCTTTCATAAGAAAAGTATGTATTCCCTACGTTTTGTATCATATATTCAGTTACAATAGATGATTTATTTCCACCTACCGTATTGATTGTCATGATTTTATTTGGTATCCATTTTTCAACATTCCATCCCAGTATTGTATCTGTAGATGACTCGCCGGTATTCGCCATAGTCTTAGTTACCGATCCAAATCCAAGCACCCCTGCTCTAGTCATTTCCACATAAAGATCCTTGTATTTATAATTTATCAAATTTGACCGGCAAATACCGTTGGAGATGTTCAGTTGCTTTACTACCGGGAGAGGAAGTGTCATAGTGTTGACTCCAATATAGTTCTCCATTTTATTTTCAGAGGAATATACATCCGGAGAAGTCAGATAACTATATGCGATATTTGAAGTATTGCCAAGACCGTCAGTAATCCCGATGACTCTTCCTGTGGATGCATCTGCTCCTGCAGTTCGATATATATTCAAAGTATTTTCTGTCACGCTGGCATCTTGTCTGTCAAGTGCACTTCCTAAATTAGCAAGATCAATGTATCCATCACCATCAAAATCACCTAAGAAAATCAATTTTTCATCAGCATCGGCTTTACGTGTTTTGTTAAATGATTCTTTCAACATGAGTTTGGTGCCATTTGACTTAATCCATCTGATTTGAGTTTCTTTGAATACTAGTTTTTTTGACTTAAGTTCATAAGCAGCTTTGCATACTACTACATCGGATCTTCCATCGCGATTCATGTCTACTGCTCGCAACAGAAAATAGCCGTCAGGTTCGTTTTCCAACTTTGGAGATAACCCTAAGTCGAACGAGGAGACATTGTTGAAAGTGCCGTTTCCTTTATTGTAAGCCACCCATATGTTTGATTCTCCATCTACATTATAAACAAAGTCAAGAAGGCCGTCTCCATTAAAGTCTCCTTGATCTATCCTGAACCGATCTTTTATTGTTGTGCCTGCTTTAGACATAGAAGAGTTAAAATAGATTTCGTTTTTCTTACATCCGCAATTATAGAAAATCTTATAACCATCTTTGTGGAGAACAATTATATCAGTAAGACCGTCATTGTTGTAATCCCCACAAAAAATCTTCTCCGGTTTTCCCGGAATTTCCAGATTGCACCTTCTGGTAACTTCTGGATCTTTAGGCCCATTAATCTTAATGGAGGATACTTGATACAGTCCGTCAACAGAAGTTGTCTCCATACATAATATCTCGTCTGTGCCATCTTTGTCAAAATCACAAGATGTATATAGTGGAGGTGAAGAAGTTGTGTTGATTTGTATTCCTACCCCGCCATATTCAACTTTTCCAGCGGCAATACTTTTCCCATATATAACGTATAATTGTTCAGAGTTCCAAGCATCCCCTAAGAATAGTCTTTTGGGCAATATCATGTCGTTAAATCCATCTCCATCGATATCGGAAAGATGAACGCCACCAATTATAGACTTGAGTTCTGGTTTAAAATCTTTGTCGTTAGGATCAATGGTATAGGGAAGCGCATAGATTATTGGATCCGCGTATTTAACCAGTTTTTGTTCTTCTACCACACTGCGGCTTATGATAACAAAGGTATGTCTATTGAAATTTTGTGTGCCTGTAGCCAGGACTATGATATCACTGATTCCATCCCCTGTGACATCTGCAGCCATATAACATTTACTGGACTCAAATAAGGAAATAGATGAATCAATCTTTAACGTAGGATCATTAATTTTGGAAAGAATAGTGGAGCCGTCTGTCAAAGGTTTCCATGTAAGTTTGGTTGGTGTAAGGCTATCTCCGTTCCCATTCTCTTCCCTGATTGAAGTAAGACGAGCGAAACGGCATTGACTCTTGTCGGAGGTAACGTTATATTTCAGATAATATTTTCTGAACACCTTGTCATTTGAAGAAGTGGTGATCATAGCAATACGTTTAGAGATCGATCCCTTTTTGTCTTCAAAAAAGAATTCACTTGGAGTTGCCCCTATATCTTCGTAAGTTAGTACAATACTGTTCAGGAGTCCTCGACTTTTAACGGAATTCATGCCATATGAAACTCTCACAGGGTATGGATAGTAATTATCTTGCAGGTACGAAACTGTCATATAATTACCCTTTATATCCTCCGTACGGTTAATATGCCAGGATGCGATCCTCTGATTCCCTGAATTATTCTGGAAAGTCAATCTGGAATCAGTTGTATTGCCATATTGATAGGTCAAGCCATCTGGTGTCTTGATTTCAAACCAGGTTGTCACATTGCCGGTTGTGTACTGTCCATGTGCCGTTACTTTAGTATAAGGGTCTCCTTCAATGCAATAAAGAGCTCCTTCTTGGCATGGATAACCGGAAATAAGAATAAGCCGCTTGCCGTCAAGAAACAGATTATCAGTCTCGCTATAAGTTATTCCAGCTAAATCATCGTTATATTTGATTATCCTTTTTTCACCTCTGGTTATAGCAGAAAGTCCTGACAGAGATATTCCATAGCCGGCAATTCCGTTAGTTGCATTCTGACTGTTATAGACGAGACTAAGACTTGGCATGAGTGGACCTCCATCCGGTGCTTCTATAGGAAGCATATACTCTGCCGCTCCGAGTCCATTGACTGTTAGGCTACCTGCAATAGAACCGAGTGTGTATTCATTGTCAACAACTGGAATTTCAGGGTTCTTAGGGTCAATAACCGTTTTTTCTGTGCTTGGTACGTACGGTAACAAAGGATAGGTCGGCTCCAATGGAGGTGACGGCAAGTAAGGCTGTACCGGAATAATTAAATTATCCGGTGTGAACGGCTGGGGAATCATAGATGTATTAGTTCCCATTGTCTCATCAGAAGTTGACATATTTTCAATGGGTATAGTATCACAAGGAATCTGTGCCGAGACGACAGAAGTAATTAGTGACAGAGATATCAATACAACCTGAATTAGATAGTGATTTCTTTTCATTTCTTTCTGATTTTCCATGTGGTTTGACTTTCGTTTATTGTCACAGAAAGTATATAGACTCCTTTGGGGCTGGAAGACAAATCAATACTTATGTGGCTCTCAGTAATTCCCATATCCATAATATTTATTCCACTAAGGGAGTATACTGACACATGACCAATATCGTCTCTATTAAAATTATTGATGCTGATCTGAACAATACCCGAACCATCTGAGGTGAGCGTCACACTCTTTTCTCCTATTGAATCATAGAAGTTTTCATTTACTTCGGCGTGATTACCGGGAGCAATATTCTTTTGTGTGATTACCAACTCACGTTTAATCCTGTTGCCGGACGCATCATAGGCAAAGGTAATTTTCCCGGTCATATTCATAGGCGTGTTACCCAATACTAAGAGAAGCAATATAATTTTTCGTGCAGAAAGTATAATTGATTTAATGTAGTTGGTTTTCATTGCTCAAAGTGTGGTTTTGAATATTAGACAATGTTAATCCTATCCCCTTCAGATAGAAGGGAATACAAGTTACAAAGATATAGGTGGTATAAAATATGAATTAGCGTATGCTTGTTCGCTAATCACTCCTGGATATTAACTTCTCCTACTGCTGTCCATTCTTCTCCTTCGATACATATATTTAGGATACCGATGAAACCGGATGGTACATTAAAAGTGGAGTTGAGACAACTGGAATATCCTAGGATATTGCCATCTTCGCTCTTAATGTATACCTGTGCATTGATTTCCTCCTCTGATATTACTTCGACAACATGTGTGGTGTCATCATAAGTAATCTCTAAAGATAAATACATAGGAGCGCGTTTCACTGTAGTATTTTTAGTGGGGTGACCCTTTGTCCCGATGGTTATTGGCACATATTCTTTTGCCGCTGAAAGGGAAAGAGTAATGGAGAATATAACTCCAATCGCTAATAAAAGTTTTCTCATGATTTTGGGTATTTAATCGTTTGATGT
>CAMWQF010000128.1 GCA_947176285.1 uncultured Porphyromonadaceae bacterium | reverse complement strand
TTAGGAGACGGTGAAGATTTTGAAGATCAGTTCTTGAAGGAGGTCGTATTCATTCTGGAGGGAGCCGATGCCCTTGCTCTTGCAGTCAAAATCGCGCAACGCGGATATAGCGGCAAGCGATTGACGCGGTGAATACATGCGAAGTCCATCTCTAATCTCCTTTAAAGCAAAACTATTTTTGAGTTGCAACACATCCATCAGACTTTGATCACTCTTATCATGGGTGTAATGCCCTACTACAAGTTGGCTAAAGAAAGTCTGAAGGGTAGACGTAGTCATTACACTCGGATTATTTTTAGGATTTTTCTTGAAATAATCTAAAATGCGGAGCGACTTTGGATAATCTTTGACTGACAGGGCTTTTCTAAGTTCATAATTATTGAATTCTTTAGATATTCCTATATTTTCTTCCACCATAGCGGCAGTGATCCGCTTATCCTCATTTCCGGCTCCTACAATAAGTTTATCGATCTCACCAAATAGTTTTTGCAGAGAATTCCCAATATATTCAATCAGAATCTGAACAGCCGTATTTTCAATATCGACCTTTTTCTGCCGGCAATAGTCTTTGATCGGACCTGCAAGTTGATAGTCTCTGATCTTTGGACTTTTAAACACCACGACTTTATCTCCTGCCTTAGCTGCAGCTTTCATAAGAGCAGATGTAGCAGAAAGATTATCACCCTTATAAGCCAACACGAAAACACCTTGACTGTTGGGTTGGGCAACATATGAAGCAAATTTGTCAAGAAGAGTCTTATTCCCAGGACATGTCTGAGCCTCCTTCAATATTACAAGTTGTCTATCGCCCATAACCGGGTATTGACGTGCGCTTGCTATTACAACATCAATATCGGAATCTGCACCATAGAATACAAGTTGATCAAACGCCTGATTCTCTTCTTTCACTACATTTTGTTCAATAGCATCGACAATCAGATCAATATAATATGGTTCTTCTCCCATCAGAAGATATACTGATGCGAAATCGTGCTTTTTAATTTTGTCAAGGACATCACGATAGGAGAGTTCTTTGCTTGCTTTAGGTGGCATTTTGAATTATATTAGGATTTTTGGGGTATTGCCGGAGGAAGATTTCGGGCGCCTACAAGAACGCCACGACTTATAAAGAAAGAAATAATGAAACCGACTGCAATCGCGCTAATGATAGCAAGAAGGGGCACACTTCCTTCAGAAACACCCATCATATCAAATTCTTCAGAAATAAGTCCCTTGTTGATGCACCATGTGGAAACTATCACAAGACTATTATTAAGAGCATGAGCAAATGCATTCACCCATATAGAAGCGCTCCACCAATATAGATATCCGAAAAATGCACCAAGCAGCAATCTGGGGACAAAGCCAAAAAATTGAAAATGAAGGGCGCTGAAAACTGTTGCGGCGGTCCATATTGCCACGTGGGGATTTACCTTACACCATATAAGCATGCGCTGCAATGCACCACGAAAGAAAAACTCTTCGCCGATACCGGTAAGAATGCCTATAAGAAGCAAGTTGATGATTGTAGGCAATAAGTCGGTGGTGTTGATGAGTCCTTTGGTCAGTTCTTCTGCCTGCTCTTCCATCTGCCTACACCATTGCTCAAAACCGGAGAGGTATTCAGGGAGATTAATTTCCTGATTCCAATAGACAATCTGATTAAGGACAGGAATACCAACAACATAAATCAAGATTGCAATTCCAATCATCCTTAAGGATGGAGCCTTGTCGGCTTCTATAGCATGTAATGGGGATGTCTTAAAACAAAATTTCCACGTCAAGATAGCCGGGATGATAAAGGCAAGAATATTCTGACCTGCAATAATACACCATTGCATTGCATTCCACTTTAAGGGCAACAGCCCTATCATTGTGGTGAGAAACAATCCACAGATCATCATCCCAAACAAAACCAATACAAATTGGCAGATGTCAATGAATTTTTTCATGTCAATCGAATTTCTTACGATGGAAGATAAAGTTTCTGCCGAGATATTTTTCACGCACTATTGGATTCTCGGCAAGTTCTTCGCTGGTGCCACGAAAAAGAATCCTCCCCTCAAAAAGCAAGTAAGCACGATCGGTTATGCTAAGTGTTTCGGGAGCGTTGTGGTCTGTGATCAATATGCCGATATTCTTCTCTTTCAGTTTGTAGACAACACTTTGGATATCTTCCACAGCAATAGGGTCGACGCCAGCAAAAGGCTCATCGAGCATAATAAACTTGGGATTAATTGCAAGACATCTGGCAATTTCGGTACGTCTACGTTCGCCGCCCGAGAGTTGATCACCTAAATTCTTTCTAACCTTGTGAAGATTGAACTCTTCAATAAGTTCTTCCAATTTCTCTTTCTGTTGCTCCTTGGTCATTTTAGTCATTTCAAGGACAGCTTTGATATTGTTTTCCACAGAAAGTTTGCGGAAAACCGATGCTTCCTGGGCCAAATAGCCAATACCCAGTTGGGCACGCTTATAAACCGGATAACTCGTAATGTCTTGATTATCGAGAAATATTTTTCCTGAATTTGCTGTGATAAGCCCGGTTGTCATATAGAAAGTAGTGGTCTTGCCGGCTCCATTTGGACCTAAAAGACCAACTATCTCACCTTGTCTGACGTAGATAGATACTTTGTTGGCAACAGTACGTTTGCCATATTTTTTCACCAGGTCTTTAGTTCGCAAGACACCTTTTTCGGGATCAAGTTCAATTATTTCTTCTTCAAGTCCCCCATCCGGAGTGTCAAGGAAGACATCCTCCTCATGTTCTTTAACCTGAGAATCCGGCATAACTCCGGTTTCTATCATATCTTCTGCTATAACAGAATCCGGAACTTCTAAAGTTTTATTAATGTCGTCAGCATATCCGTCGACGACATCACCATCAGTAATAGGGATCTCATTTATTGATTCAGAAGTGACTTTCGGCTTATCGGAGTCTTTCTTTGGGAAAAGCGGGAATATTTTCATTTGTTGATTTTGAAGGAAGGTAGAAGTGTACGAATATAGTCAGTCAAGAGTTTGATAGCCACTTCGTTGTTGCCGCCTTGAGGAATAATCAAATCGGCATAACGCTTTGAAGGCTCTATATGGAGTTCATGCATAGGCTTAAGAGTCTCCTGATAACGGTCAATCACCATTTTGGGCGTTCTCCCACGTTCAATGCAATCGCGGTGTATGACACGTATAAGGCGTTCGTCGGCATCAGCATCCACAAACACCTTTACATCCATCCTGTCGCGCAACTCTTTCTCGCAAAGCACCAATATACCTTCCACTACCACAACTTCACGAGGAGTAATCCTGACTGTCTCATCAAGACGAGAGCAAGTGAGAAAATCGTAGGTAGGACGGTCGATGGAATGCCCCGCCTTCAACTCATCGAGTTGCTTAGTCAGCAACTGCCAATCGATGGCTTTCGGTTCATCGTAGTTCATCTTAAGACGTGTCTCAAGAGGAATATGGTGATTGTCGTTGTAGTAGCAGTCTTGTGGGAGGACTGCAACTTCATCTTTTGGAAGAGATTCTATTATCTTGCGGACGACAGTGGATTTTCCAGACCCGGTGCCTCCGGCAATACCGATTACTAACATAAGAAGTCCATTTATACTGCAAAAAACAACCTATGATTTGCCCATTTCGTGCAAATATTGGTGTTTATTACCATTTTTTTTTACTTTTCATGACAAAATTAATAAAAACGATTGTTGTAAACAAATAATAGGGCTTAACTTTGAAAATTTTTATTAATTTTGCACTTGAATTTCTTCTTTGAGAAGTATCAAAGGAAAAAAGAATGACTAAAAATAATAAATTGTGATAACAAAATCAATAAAAACGTTCGGACGGTATTGTCTGTTTATGACACAGGTGTTCCGCAGTCCAGACAAGTGGAAGGTTTTCTTTAAGCAACTCTTGACAGAAATATCTCAGTTGGGAGTTGATTCCATACCTTTGGTGGTGATAATCTCAATATTCATTGGTGCTGTTATCGCCATACAGATGACCATAAATATTGTCTCCCCCTTGATACCAAGTTACTCGACGGGTCTTGCCACGAGGGAAATCCTCTTGCTTGAGTTTTCATCTACCATGATGTGTCTAATTCTTGCAGGAAAGGTCGGCTCGAACATCGCATCTGAGATAGGCACTATGCGAGTGACAGAGCAAATTGATGCCATGGAAATCATGGGCATCAATTCCGCAAATTTCATAGTATTGCCCAAAGTGATCGGTTTTGTGCTTTTTGTTCCAATCCTCTGCGTGCTATCGATGTTTGTAGGACTTTGGGGTGGCTGGCTTGTAGCAGAATTCACAGATATGCTGACAGTAGAAAACTATGTGTTTGGAATCCAGTCATTCTTTAATGAGTGGTATGTTTGGTATGGTATCATAAAGACAGTAGTATTCGCGTATATAATAGCGACAGTTGCTTCATTCTACGGCTACTATGTAAAGGGAGGGGCTCTTGAAGTTGGTAAGGCAAGTACCAATGCTGTAGTAGCAAGTTCTATACTCATACTTCTTGCCGATGTAATCCTCACAAAACTTTTGCTCCAATGATAGAAGTAAAGAACGTCAGCAAATGGTTTGACGGAGTCCAGGTGCTCCATGACATATCAGCAACATTCGAAACCGGGAAGACAAATCTGATCATCGGGCAATCAGGTTCCGGAAAGACCGTTTTATTGAAGTGTCTTGTAGGGCTTCTCCGACCGGAAGAAGGGGAGATCTACTATGATGGCAGGTGTCTAAATACGATGAATGCAGATCAGCGTAAGCAACTAAGAATGGATATCGGAATGTTGTTTCAGGGGTCGGCATTGTTTGACAATGAGACAGTTCTCGGAAATGTAATGTTTCCTTTAAAGATGTTTTCTCCATTAAGCAGAAATGAGCAACTTGAAAGAGCGCATTTCTGTATAGACAGAGTGGGACTGAAGAATGCAGACAATAAGTATCCGTCAGAAATTTCCGGAGGTATGCAGAAGCGAGTTGCGATAGCAAGGGCAATAGCACTGAATCCTAAATATCTCTTCTGTGACGAACCGAACTCGGGTCTTGATCCGAGAACATCGCTCTTGATTGATGATTTGCTTAGCGACATAACTCATGAATATCAAATCACGACAGTCATAAATACACATGATATGAACTCAGTGCTTGGAATAGGAGAGCACATCATATTCATCAACAAAGGCTACTGTGACTGGGCAGGAAATGACAAGACCATATATCGCAGTGACAATCAAAATCTTAACGATTTGGTGTTTGCTTCCACACTCTTTAAAGAAGTGAAGGGGTATATGGAAAAGAAAGCAAATGCTTAGTCCATCTCATTGAGTAAAACATAATCAGGAGTATTCACAGGAAAGCAAAAAAAAGGCATGGAAGAAAAGGGTAAAAAAACAGTGGTGGAGAAGAAGGATTACTCTGCTGAAATAGAGAATCGGGCAAAGGTGGTTTTTGATGTCATGCGTCCACGCGTGACAGAAGAAGATTATCGCCGTCTTGTGGATTCCTTTGAAGTGGCAAGAGAAGCCCATTCCAAGCAAAAGAGGAAAACAGGCGAACCATATATCTTCCATCCAATTGCTGTCGCAACGATAGCCGCTCAAGAACTTAATCTTGACGTTGACACTGTGATTGCCGCTTTCCTTCATGACGTGGTGGAGGATACGGAGTGGACTGTGGACCAGATTCAAAAAAGATTTGGCAATGATGTAGCGTTTCTTGTCAGAGTCGTCACCAAGCAAAAAAAGGAAAAGTATGAGATGTCGAAACAACTCGACAATTTCAAGCAGATGCTAACGGCAGTTCAATATGACATAAGGGCATTGCTAGTGAAACTTGCCGATCGACTCCATAACATGCGCACGCTCTCATCAATGAGGCCTGATAAGCAGATGAAGATTGCAGGGGAAACCGATTATTTTTACGCACCGCTGGCTACCCGTTTGGGTCTATATAATGTAAAGACTGAATTAGAAAATCTTTCTCTGCGTTTCCGATGTCCTCATGAGTATGCGGAACTGACTTCTCGCATTGAAGCCGACAAAAAGTCAAACTATGCGCGATTGAAAATCTTCACGGATGAAATTTCCAACATACTGAAGCGTGGAGGCATCAAATCAAGAGTATTTGTGGAATATCGTCAGCCATATTCGTTATGGCGCAAAATGAATAAGTATGGAGATGATTTCGATCATTTGAAATACCGGCATTTTGTAGAGATAGTGTTCAAGAATGAAGAAGGAGTGTCAGAAAAAAATCTAGCACTCAAGATTTATTCTCTTCTCACTGATAGATTTAAAGAGAAACCTGGAGGCATTTCCAATTATATTGACAGTCCGAAAGAGAACGGCTATCAGAGTTTTCATGTAAAACTCCTTGCAGACTTCGGCAGATGGCAAGAAGTGCATATCAGCAGTGAGAGAATGGTGACTAATTCCCAATATGGATTCTTAAGCGACAGTTCAGAGGGGAATATCAGGAGATGGATTAATAAATTCCGTTCTAACCTGAGAGAAATATCCAAAAATGCGCAAGATGGAGGAAGCACGTTTATAGAAAACGTCGTGTCATCATTCTATAATGACGATATCATGACCTTCACACCGCAAGGCAAACCAATAGTGCTTCCACAAAAATCCACTGTGCTTGATTTTGCTTATGAAATACATTCAAAACTTGGAGAGAAGGCAAAGTTCGCACGTATCAACGGAAGACTGGCATCCATAAAGACACTCCTTCATCGCGGAGACATAGTGGAAGTATTCACAGATGCTGACTGCCATCCAACAAAAGATTGGCTTGATGCAACTGTGACATACAAAGCAAGAAAAGCAATACGGTCTTATCTTGCAAAACTTCCAAAACCGAAATATGACCGATGTCCCATTTGTATGCCAATGCCCGGAGAGGAGGTGATAGGTTTCTATAATACCGGGAGTCGCATCATGGTGCATAAACGTGATTGTCCGGAAGTCATTAAAATGTCGTCGCAACTGGGTGACAATATTGTAAGCGTGGATTTTGAAGCCAATGACACACTATATCCCGTAGAGATAGAAGTGGTATGTGTAGACAGGCCCCACATGGTTATTGATCTTGTAGACTGTATATCCAACAGTCTGAACCTCTCTATCGGAAGCATCAACACAAAGACAGAAGACAGCATTGCAACTATTCTAATCACCTTTGCTGTGCACAGTTATACTGAACTCAGAATGGTGATGGAGCAAATATCAAATTTGCCTGATATCGATTCTGTCAGGGAAATAGTATAAAGTTGCAATTGCAAATGGCAAGACCCTTGGTCTTGCCACTGAACCGAAAAGCTTTGGAAAAGGGATAAACTGTTTATTTTACAATAATGCTACCCCTCCGGGGCAGATGAATGGATATGCTTAACCCACGGTTTTAACCGTGGGTTAACAAAATTATTGCCCTCCGGGCAATGGTGCGATTTAGGAAGCTTGTCCGGACGTTTTGGGGAGTGTGAGGTGCAAAAAGAGCCATCCGAGGAATCCTGCGAGGAATGAGCCAATTAGGATACCGAGTTTAGCATTGTTAAGAATCTGAGACATATATACATCTTCTCCGAAGGTCAAGTTAGCGATAAAGAGGGATAC
>CAMWQF010000127.1 GCA_947176285.1 uncultured Porphyromonadaceae bacterium | reverse complement strand
TAAATTATCTTTCTACTAACCAACGATTTCTCCTACTAATAATTGAAACTAATAAAACAAGTACATATTGTTTTGCAGGTAAAAATCAATTAATTCAATCAAATAATAACAGTATGAGAAAATTGTTTCTAATTTTGGTGACGCTGATAATGTGCAGCTGGAGCGTATGCGCTCAGAATGTTACATATCACGGCACAGTGCTAGATGCGGCGAACAATGAACCTCTGATTGGCGCAACAGTTGCTCCAATAGGTGGAGGGCAGGGTGTTGCCGCAGACCTTGATGGCAAATTTACGATTTCAGTGCCGCAGAACGTCACAAAAGCCAAGATTTCATATGTTGGCTATGAAGATCAGATTGTTGATCTCGTAAATAACATGACGGTTCGTCTTCATTCAAAAAGTACCGCTCTTAACGATGTTGTTGTTGTTGCATATGGCACAGCCAACAAAGAATCATTGACGGGATCTGTGGCAGTGGTTGGAAGCAAGGATATCGAGGATCGTCCGGTAACAACCGTTACCGCCGCACTCGAAGGTAACGCTCCAGGTGTTCAAGTTAATAACTCTGTAGGCTATCCAGGCTCTCAGCCATCTATCCTTATTCGTGGCTACAATACTGTCAATGGTGTAAGCAATCCTCTGTATGTAGTTGACGGTGTGGTATATGAAGGATCTATCGCAGACTTAAACCCTGCCGATATTGAATCTATGTCAGTGCTCAAGGATGCCGCTTCTGCAGCCCTTTACGGTAACCGTGGTGCAAATGGTGTAATCCTTATCACAACAAAAAGAGCAAAAACAGCAGGGAAGGTTGACGTTACTCTCCAGATGCGTCAGGGTATGTACAATCGTGGACTTCCATTCTACGAACGTCAGGATGCCAACGGATTTATGCAGACATTCTTCACCGGTCTTGTCAATAGCCGCCTCACAGAGGGCACATCTTCTGATCTGACTCAGGCAATAGCAGACGTTAGAAATAATTTCTTCACTTTTGCTTTCGAGAATGTATATGGTAAGCCTGCTAACGAACTTTTTGACGCTCAGGGAAAATTCTCCGGAAATCCACTTCCCGGTTACACAGATCTTGACTGGTGGGACGCTGTGTCAAGAAGCGGCTATCGTCAGGAATACAATGTGAATGCCACTGGAGCTACCGATAAGTTCAATGTATTCGCATCTGTAGGATATCTTAAGGAAAATGGCTATATGCTCTCTACGGATTTCGAACGTTTCAATGGTCGCTTGAACACTACATTCCAGCCTGTGAAGTATTTCAAGATGGGTGTAAACCTGGCGGCTATGTACACTAAACAGAACCGCGGTATCACTTCAAAAGATGATGAAGGATATGTCAACAACCCCTTCCTTGTGCAGGATAAGGCTCCTATCTTCCCATATTATGCACATGATCCAGAGACAGGAGAAATCCTTAGAGATGGAGAAGGCAACTATATCTGGAACTCAAGTTCTTATCTTGGCAATCAAGGTACCAATGTAGCATGGACAACACGTCTTGACAAGAAGGAAAGTACATCTGCGGTTATTGATGGATCAGCTTTCGCAACATTTATTATCCCTTATGGCTTTGAATTGACATTCAGAGGAAATATCCATAGAGATAAGACTAATTACTGGCGCTACATGACAAATGAGAATGGCTCGGGTGTCACTCCCAACGGTCGTCTATATCAATATGACTATGCATATGACAGCCATACTTTCATGCAGACCCTTACTTGGGATCATGACTATGGAATGAATCATGTGGATGTTCTTCTTGATCATGAGAATTATCAGTATACTAGTTCATCACATTCAGTAAACGTACAGAATCAACTTCTTCCGGGTATCTACTCCCTATCTAATTTTGCAACAACAAATCCCGCGAGCCAACAGACTACCCAGATCCGTTCGGAATCATATCTAGGACGAGTTAGATATAACTATTCTCAGAAATATTTCGCAGAGGCATCAATTCGTCGCGACGGTTCGTCCTACTTTGAAAAAGATAACAGATGGGGTACTTTCTGGAGTGTAGGAGCAAGCTGGATGATCAGCAAGGAAAATTTCATGCATGATGTGGATTGGGTGAACTATCTTAAGCTTCGTGCTGCTTACGGTTCTGTAGGTAATGATGCGTCTGCAGGTGCTTACTCATACTATAACCTCTATCAGATTATAAAGTATAACGATGTAAACTCTCTTATTCCCATTCAGTTGGCTTCTCAAAATCTTAAATGGGAGGCTACTCGCACATTCGATGTCGCCCTTGAAGGCTCACTCTTCAACGACCGTTTCAACTTCAGTGTAGGCTACTTCAACAAGCGCAATACAGATCTTATTTTCAATGTTACTCAGCCACTTTCGGGAGGTACAATGTCTGACACAGGTGCCAATCCTCACGCGTTGATGAATATAGGCACGATGCAGAATATCGGCTGGGAACTCCAGTTTGGTGTGGATATTATACGAACAAGAGACTTTAAGTGGGACTTCAGTGTTGACGCTACTTTCAATAAGAACAAAATCATCAAACTTCCTGAAGCTCATGATATGCCCGGCAACGGATGGTTCCTCGGAAAGAGCCTTGGATCAATATACACACGTACGTGGAATGGTGTGGATCGTGTGACAGGACAATCATTATATGAAATAGATCCTAACGCACCTTCTCTCACATATTGGGATGAAGATGGAACTGCACATCAGAATGAATCACAGTTCCTGACTTATGTGAAGAATGCAGCCAGTCAGGGTTCACTTGTGGCGATTCCCGACGGAGAGGGTGGATACAAACTTTACACTAATACTCCGGCTTATGCCACAGGAAAGGTTCAAGCGGATGCATTCCCCGTAGTCTATGGATCTTTCGGTACTAATCTGTCATGGAAAGGTCTCAACTTCGGTCTATTATTCACATACAGTCTCGGAGGCAAGGTCATGGACTATAACTATCAGGATCTCATGAATATGTCTAGCCAACCAAGTGCTATACATAAAGACCTTGTCAATTCCTGGACTCAGAAGCCGGAAGGTGTAGCAGATCATGAATATAAGCAGATCAATGTCAACGGTGTGGATTTCAATGCCTACATAGCAAGTGCTGAGGATATCGACGATTCTCTAATCCCTCAGCTCAACACTTCAAACGCTGCCAAGAACAACGGAGCTTCTTCTCGCTGGCTCACCAATGCTTCCTATCTGGTACTCAAGAATCTGAATGTCTCCTATGATCTTCCCACTAAATGGGCATCCGCACTTCAGATGCAGAATATCAATATCGGAATGTCGATCGATAATGTATTCACTGCCACTGCACGTAAAGGTATGAATCCTCAGTACGGTTTCAAGGGTGGTCAGGGTAAGTTCTATGTTCCTGCAAGAGTGTTTGCATTCCAGTTAAATGTCAAGTTCTAATAAAAATTAATCAGGTAACAGATATGAAAAAAATATATAAAGGTATTCTCGCATCTGCTTTGACGCTCGGTATGGTAGCCTGCGACAGTAACTATCTTGAGCAGCCACCTGTCGACCTCGTGAGCGATGCAGCTATCGGGGAGAGTGTCGAGGCAGCCCGTGCAGCTCTCTACGGACTTTGCGAAGCTATGTATTTCGGATATGGTGATGATGATAGCGAATATGCCATTCGCTATGCTAACGGCGAAGGATATCTACAGACTTATTACGGCGACTCTCCAAGTCCTGACTTTGCAGATTCATGGCTCTATGGCTTTCAGAAAGAAACTCAGGCTTGGATCTATATGACACGAGATTCCGGGGATGCTGATCGCTATGCCTGGATGTATGCCTACAATCTCATAAATCAGGCAAATGTGATTCTTTCAAAAATAGATGAGGTGCCGGGTGATCCCGCCGAGGTTAAACAGATAAAGGCTTCCGCACTTACCATCCGCGCACATGCTTATATCCGCTTGATGCAGGTGTATGGTCCCCGTTTTGAAGATCGCAATAATGGAGAGGCTCTTTGCGTGGTATTGCGCACGGAACCCGGATCTGAACAGTCTCCATTGGTATCCTACAAAGCAGTAATGGATCAGATCTATCAAGATCTTGACGACGCTATAGTACTTTATACAGAATCGGGTAAAGCTCGCTCCAAAGGTTTTGAGCCAAACATTGATGTAGCCAAGGGTCTGTATTCACGTGTCGCCCTCATCAACCATGATTGGCCTAAGGCTCAGCAGATGGCAAAAGAAGCTCGCCAGAAATATCCCATTATGTCAGGTGATGAATATCTTGCCGGGTTTGGAGCGGCAAACAAGGAATGGCTCTGGTATAATGATTATAACAAGACATACAACGGCTATTGGTCGTGGGGTGCTTCTTTTAGCTGTAATGGTGGTTATGCCACTAATGATGACTGGACCGGAGGTGGAGGTGTCATCAGCTACCGTCTTTATAAAGAAATTTATGATAAAAACAATACTGACGTAAGATGTAAACTGTTCTGGACTCCTGACAAAGCTAATATGTATGTTGATTTCGGTATAAAGGAGGAGGATTTCTGGAATATTAATTGTGTAAACGCAGACCGCATGACAATGTGGGGTGTGGATCCGGTCATCACTACTTCGATTACATTATGGAACATGTATACGACTCCTGAAGGCTATTCAGATGGATTGTTTCCCTTTAATACAGGGTCAAGCCTTGGAGCAGCTTTGGAACTGACAGATGAGGATGCTTTGGATCCTGAAACTCAAGATTATATACGTTACGTTTTAGCAACATCCACCAGAGTGCAGTTTGGAGCACAGATAAAGTTCTGGAGCATAACGACGGATCTTGGAGATTCACAACACCCATTCCTCCGTGCATCCGAGTTGCTTCTCAATGAGGCTGAGGCTGCTATTGAGAACGGAGATGAACAGACAGCACGTGATTGTCTTGTAGAGCTCAACAGCAACCGTATGGATGCATACACCTGCACTCTGTCAGGGGATGCCCTTAAGGAAGAAGTAAGGCTCTATCGCCGTATCGAGCTTTGGGGTGAGGGTGACACATGGTTTTCCTTTAAGCGTTGGAATATTCCAGTTGTTCGCGAAGTTTGGAAGGCCGGGGATCCAACATCCAATAACTTCCTCCCATATTACGAAGGCACTTATGCTCCTGACTATTCAAATGGTTGGAGATATGAGATTCCTAAAGCAGAGAAGGACTATAACACTATTATCAACAATCAGCTGAATAACTGATAATATATACGAATCATTTAAAATTCAGGCGACTCTTACATAGAGGCGCTTGAATTTTTTTTAGGCTGCCCAAGGGGCAGCGCACTCAACCGAAAGCACTGACTTTTAGGCTGCGCTTTGGGTGGGGCACTGAATCGAAAGCAGCGGCTTTGAGTGGGGACTTCGCTATTAATTATGAGAATTTCTATTGGTTTTGCAGCGGTGTTTTCGGTTAAGTGGGCGATGCGAGGCATCGGGGAGAGAAATTTTAATAAGAGTCAAATTTTCTGCATTAAATTTTGCCATTTGATAAAAAATCCTTAACTTTACATCATTATGGATCTTTCAGAAAGATATCTCCAGAGAGCGGAGTGGCATGACTACAAATCACGCTGCTCTTATCTGATTACGCTTAGGTCCAATCCCGATATTGGCTTTCTGTCAGATATAGTTGCAAAGCGCACAAGATTTGATTTCTCTGCGCGTTGGATTCCTTCACAAGCAGGAAAAGTCGCTATGACTTGCGTCAGGAATATTAATAAAGATTTCCCATGGGTTGATGTTCTAAGATATGCAATTATGCCCGATCATATACATTTGGTGCTTTATGTCAAGGAAAATACAGATATTCACCTTGGGAAAATAATAAACAATTTTGAGATAAAATGCACTCAGTTGCTTAATTCAAAATTAGAATTAGGAATAGATAATAAACCATTATCATTTTTCCTTCCAGGATATAATGATAAGATTGTATATAAAAAAAATCAGTTAGAAACATTTAAACGCTATGTGGAAGACAATCCGCGTCGCTATGCTTTAAGGAGGGAACATCCAGAATATTTCAATAGATCTCAGAATATTTTTATTGACGGAAAATACTTCACTGTATTTGGAAATTTCCATTTATTAAGGCATCCGCTTATTTCTCCAGTCATAATCAGCAGACGAGATTCTGAAGAAGAAAAGAATAGAAAGCATAGGGAATGGAATGAGACGATACGTGGACAAGGGGTATTTGTGTCTCCGTTTTATAGCAGGGCAGAGAAGGCTATAAGGGATGATGCCATTGCTTCAGGAGCAAAGATAATAAAGATTGTTCCTAATGGTCTGTCAGAAAGATTCAAGCCATCAGGGAGGGAGTTTGATCTTTGTTGTGAAGGGAGGCTTCTTATTATAGCTCCCGGACTTTATCAGACAAGAAAAGTTGAACTTACAAGGGATCTCTGTTTGTATGGAAACAAAATTGCGGAAAATATTGCAAAGGGAGCTATTGATATGCGCTTACTTAGATTGAAATGACTTTCTTGCCTTGCCGCCCCTTGGGCGGCACACTCAACCGAAAACACCGGCTTTTATGCGGGGGCACTGAACCGAAAACACTGACTTTCTTGCTGCTCCTTGGGCGGCACACTAAACCGAAAACACCGACTTTTTTATGCCGTCTCTTGGACGGGGCACTGAACTGAAAACACTGATTTTCTTGCTGCCCCTTGGGCGGCACACTCAACCGAAAACACCGACTTTTTTATGCCGCCTCTTGGACGGGGCACTGAACTGAAAACACTGATTTTTATGCTGCATCTTGGGGGACGCACTTAACCGAAAAACAGCGGCTTTGAAAATATTGCTTTGGATATAAAAGGGAATTTTTGGGGTAATTTTTAGGGGGAGAGTTGAAAAATATCGGTGAGAAGTTGTGTAATCGGCAAAAAATGATTAATTTTGCAGCGCAAAAGAAACGCATTATAAGAGATGTGTGATTTAAAGCAATTCATAATAGCCCTTCCGGGTCTCAGTGAAGGCCATCATGAGTATGAGATGAAGGTAGACGGCGACTTCTTTGCGTCACGAGGCAACGACGACGTGAAAGAGGCCGATGTCACTGCATATGTCGACATAGATGTTCGTCATGGTGCATATAATATAGGCATCACATGCCAGGGATGGATAGAGATACCGTGTGACCGTTGTCTTGATCCGATGCGTCTGGATGTTGATGAAGACTATGATGTGATGATTCGCTACGGCGAGGACTATGATGAAAATGACGATACCATTATCATTCCGGAGAGTGAAGTGGAATTCGATCTCTCACCTCTTATTGCGGACACGATTTTGCTTAGCATCCCGTTGCGGCATGTGCACCCTGAAGGGGAGTGCAACCCTGAGATGGAAGAAATAATGAGCAAGCATACATCGGAAGGACTTGATCCTGAAGATGATGATATATAAAAGATAATAATTAATAACCGATGGCAGTCATGATTCTTTCCCATAAAGGAAGGGAGAAATGGCTGTCTGATAAACTTTGAATAAAAATGGCACATCCTAAACGTAGACAATCGCACACCCGCACCGCGAAGCGCCGTACACATGACAAGGCGCTCATTCCGACACTTGCAATCTGCCCTAACTGTGGCGCATGGCACGTATGGCACAACATCTGTGGAGAATGTGGCTACTATCGCGGAAAACTCGTGATTGAGAAAGCAGTGATGTAATGACA
>CAMWQF010000126.1 GCA_947176285.1 uncultured Porphyromonadaceae bacterium | reverse complement strand
TAGAAGGGCTTCATAAGGCTTGCCCCAACCATCCCGGCGACTGGTATTTCTCAGGAAATTACCCTACTCCCGGAGGCATCCGACGAGTAAACCAGGCTTATATCGACTGGTATGAAGGGAATACAGGCAAAAGAAACTGACATCTAAATTAGTGTACTCAACAGAAATTACTCGAGTATGGTAGAAATATCCATACTCGGGATTATTTTTTAACTTAAAACCATTGTTGATTCCAATTGGATTTTGTAATTTTGTATAAGATTTAATATATATCGATTTGAAAAGAAATATAGCTGAAATAATCTTGACTGCATTTTTGATTCTTATTGTGATAGTTGCAATAGGATTTTCAATGGGGATGCATTCCTTAACAATCATTGAGTGGTGGAAGCCAGTTATTGCATGTGGTGTCATCGCTTTGCCGGTCACCTTTTTGATAGCAAAATATATGAAGCGCCTCACTTGCACCATATTTGATTATCTGGAATATCCCGCAGCATTTATACTCTCCTTCTCAATTATTTTGGCTGCTTTTTACGCCTCAAATTATTTCTTATCAGATGATTCTTCCAGCTATGAATATCATGCCCCTGTAGTAAGGAAATACAGTCAGGTTCGTACACGATCATTTAAAACAGGCAGGCGAGGATATCGGAATGAAAAATATAAGGTATATATTATAGAATTGGAAATGAAAGATGGCAAAATAAAAAGATTGGAAAAGACTCTTAGCGAATACAATAAGATAAAAAGGGGGACTTCTTTGAATCTATTGGTAGAAGATGGATTTTTCACAATTCCTGTCATCAAGAATATGAAAATATAGACTTTTAATCACCAACAACCTAAAAATAATTTTTGAGAATGAGAAAACACTTAGTAAAAGTTCTTATGGCAGCTGCCATACTAGCATGCACTAATCTTGCACATGCGCAGTTCAACCTAAAGAAAGCTGTAGGGAGTGCCACCAAGGCTGTACAAGCCTTTACTCTAACTGATCAGCAGATGGCTGATTACGTAAAAGAATCAGTAGACTGGATGGACAAGCACAATCCCGTACTTCCAGACGACGATCCCTACACACAACGTCTTAATAAACTTGTAGAAGGCATAACTGACGCAGACGGCATACCATTGAATTTCAAGGTCTACAATGTGGTTGATGTAAATGCTTTTGCTTGCCCTGACGGCAGTGTACGCGTATTTGCCGCACTCATGGACATAATGGACGATGATGAACTCGTAGGAATAATAGGACATGAGATAGGCCACGTAGTGAAACGCCATTCCAAAAATGCATTCAAGACAGAACTTCTGACCGGAGCGGTGAAAGATGCTGTATCAGCCACTGGAGGGAAAGCAGCCGCACTCACTGATTCACAACTTGGAGCACTTGGAGAATCGCTCATCAACGCTAAGTATTCTCAAAAACAAGAGAAAGAAGCAGACGATTGCGGATATGATTTCCTGGTTGCCAACGGCAGAAATCCATGGGGTATGGTAATGTCTTTTGAAAAGCTTCAGAACCTTGAAGGAAGCACAAAATCTACTACAGTACAGAAGATGTTCTCTTCACATCCGGAGACTAAAGATCGCATTGACAGAATGACTAAACGCTGCCAGAAAGATGGTTTTGAACGTCCAGTAAAAGAAGGAAAGTGACATCCTATTTTACAATAAAGAGACTGACTAACAATGATTGTTAGCCAGTCTCTTTTTGCAATCTCTACTACACGATTTTTACTAATTTCGGCACATGGCGCAAAACAAACAACAATAAATCCCCTATAATTAAGGAATTTTAAATATTTTTTTGTAATTTTGCATCATGAAAACTATGTTAGGATTCAGCATCTCACGTAAGGGCTTGATTTTCGACTATGTAATGATCATTGTCGGCATTTTCATGTATGCCTTTGGTTTCTGTGCATTCATTCTTCCTCATAAAATCGTGATGGGTGGGCTGACAGGTGTCGGAACCTTAGTCTATTTTGCGACAAACGAAGCAATACCTGTAGCAGTGACTCAGTATGCACTCAATCTTCTCCTGCTTGCCTTTGCATTTAAGATAGTTGGCAAGACATTTGTGATCCGCACCATATTCGGTGCAACTGTAGTATCGCTGTCTATAGGTGTAGGTGAGTCTTTCTTCATGAGTCTTGGCCATCCTATTCTTGAAGACATGTCACTAAGCGCCATATTAGGAGCTATTGTTTGCGGTCTTGGAGTAGGCACAGTATTAATTCACAATGGCTCTACCGGTGGAACTGATATAGTTGCGTCTATGGTCAATAAACTCAGCAACGTCAGCATTGGCAGGGCTATGGTGGTGACCGATATGGTAATAGTCTCAAGCAGTATTTTTCTTCCATTTGATGGCACATTTGGAGAAAGACTTGAAGCTAGAATCCCCATTATCGTTTATGGTTATGTAGTCACTTTTGTAGCATCTTATTGTGCCGACATGATAGTTGTAGGCAATCGCCAGGCAGTGCAATTCATAATTTTCAGCCGACAATGGCAAACAATAGCAGATGCCATCAACAATGATGCCAAGCGCGGAGTGACAGTTCTCGATGGGGAAGGATGGTATAGCAAAAAACCGATAAAAATACTTATGGTATGGTGCCGAAAGATTGAGGCACCAGGAATAATGCGTCTTGTGAAAGGCATAGACGATGATGCCTTCATCACTCAAGGGGCAGTAAACGGAGTATTTGGAAAAGGATTCGACATGTATAAAGTGAAGATCAAGACTAAGAAAAACATTACTACCTCAATTCCGGAAACGGCAAAATAACCCAAATCAGATATATTAAACTATCAACAAACAAAAAAAACTATGAAGAGACTGTTTCTCTTATCCGCCCTCATGGTATTGTGCTCATCAGCATGGGCCAACTACATTTGCCGCGGATCTGTTTTTGACTCCCAAGGCGAACCCTTGATTGGAGCCACTGTCTCAGTACCTGGCACCACAACAGCCACGGCAGCTGACATCGACGGAAATTTCTCAATTTCAGTTCCCGACAATGCTAAGGAAATCTCAATTTCCTATGTTGGCTTTAAAAACAAATCGGTGAAAGCTCAGGCTTCTATCGGACGCATCGTGCTTGAACCTGAAAACACCATGCTACAAGACGTAGTGGTGACTCAATCAGTGGCTAAAACACGCAAGACACCGGTAGCAGTTTCAACCGTTGACGCACCTTACATTGAAGCAAAATTAGGTGGTCAGGAATTTCCCGAGGTCTTGAAGACTACTCCCGGAGTTTGGGCCACTAAAGACGGCGGTGGCTACGGCGATGCTAAGATCAACATGCGTGGCTTCAAGAGTGCAAACGTAGCACAACTCGTGAACGGTATTCCTGTCAACGATATGGAATGGGGTGGCGTTTATTGGTCAAACTGGTCAGGTATCAGCGACGTTACATCCTCAATGCAGACTCAGCGCGGCTTAGGAGCAGCCATCATATCCACTCCTTCTGTGGGCGGCACTCTCAATATCACCACCAAGAGCCTTGACGCAAAGAAAGGGGGAACACTCTTCTATGGTATGGGCAACGACAACATGAACCATATAGGATTTTCTGCTTCAACCGGTCTTATGGACAACGGCTGGGCCATTACAGTAATGGGAAGCCGCAAATGGGGCAACGGATATATCCAAGGCACAAAATTTGACGCTTTCACATGGTTTGTCAACGTATCAAAGAAGATCAACGACAATCATCAGTTGAGCTTTACAGCATTTGGATCTCCTCAAGATCACTGGCAGCGTAACTCCAACAATGGTCTTACAGTTGAAGGATGGCAAAACGTAAAGAATTATATGAATGGTGAAAGCCAATATCGCTACAACCCGACATTTGGCTATCGTCTCAATGGTCAAGCTTATGTATCTAACCAAAACCATTTCCATAAGCCACATATTTCATTGAATCATATCTGGCAAATCAATTACAAATCAAGCCTCTCTACTGCCGTATATCTTTCTATAGCAAATGGATATGGCAATAGCGGACAAGGACGCACATCAGATATGCGTAATGAATGGTATGGAGCCAACAATGGCGTCCTAACCACAAAATGGCGCAATGCCGACGGCACATTTGACTATGCAGGCATCGAGGAAATGAACGCTGCATCCACTACCGGCTCAAACATGGTGATGGCTCAATCTATCAACAACCATACATGGGTGGGACTCGTTTCTACTTATAAGAATGAACTTATTCAAAACCTTAACCTTCTCGTTGGTCTTGACGTGCGCTACTATGCCGGACTTCATCAGACAAAAATCAGCGACCTTTTCAATGGCCAATATTATATCGACGACTCATCCCGCAGTTCTGTTCTGCCAGCAAATAACATTGCTGCAGCCGATCCAAACTGGCAGTATCAAAAGTTAGGTGTCGGCGACATCGTATACCGTGACTACACAGGCCACGTTGCACAAGAAGGTCTTTATGCTCAGTTGGAATACAGTTGCCTGGAAGATGATAAACTCAATGTGTTCCTCGGAGGATCAGTCAATGTCAACTCTGACTGGCTCGTAAACCGCTTCTATTATGACAAAGAGCATCAACGCTCTGAAACAAGAAACTTTATAGCCGGAAATGTAAAAGGTGGTATTAACTACAACATTGACCGCCACAACAACGTGTTTGCAAATGCAGGATATATTAGCCGCGCTCCATTTATGTCAAGCGCCTTCCTTTCAAGAGAAGTTTCGAATGCAGCAAACCCGAATGCCATCAATGAAAAATGCGTATCTGCAGAAATTGGATATGAGTTCCACTCTACAAAATTCACTGCTCAGGTGAACGGTTATTTCACACGTTGGATGGACCAGACCATGATCAAGACCAACACTATGCAGGACGGCACCCGCTATTCGATGAACATGTCGGGCGTTGCTTCACGCCATATGGGTGTGGAAGTGGCTGCTACCTACAAGCCATTTAATTGGCTCGAAATTTCCGGAATGTACTCCTACGGAGATTGGGTGAATGATTCTAATACTACAGGCTATTTCTATAATTCACTTTCACAACCTCTCGCCAACCTTGAGACAGGAGAAATTGCATCAGGCATTATGGCTCCCGACCATCTTTGGGCAAAACTCAACACTAAGGGACGTAAGGTAGGCGGATCTGCACAATCTACCGGTTCGGTAAGTGTGACATTCAAGCCACTCAAGGGCTGGAGAATAGGAGCAGATTGGGTAGCATCAGCCCGCAACTACTCTGACTACAACATCACCGGCAACAATCTGAATACAGGCAAGGAACTTGACCTCGGCGACCCATGGAGAATTCCTTGGGGCAACCAGCTTGATCTAAATGCCAGCTATTCATTTAAGATTGGAGGTCTGAACGCAACTATCTTTGGAAACGTCAACAACCTCTGCAACTACAACTATATCATGGATGCTTACACTTCTGCCACAACAAATGGCACTTGGCAGAATGCTTACCGCATCTTCTATAGCTTCGGCCGCACATATTCACTTCGTCTCAAACTCACATTCTAAGACATCAATATGAATAATTCTGTTAAAAACATATTTTTCGCCTTAGGTGCGACAGCTGTTATTGCTTCGTGTGGCGAAAATTCCTGGAACGACCAGCTAGATGGTTTCGAACCGGGTGTAAACTACAATAAAGCCATTGAAGGAGCCTTGACTATGTCAAAGGCTGACTACAAGGCTATGGCTGAAATCTCTGCCAACAAGGAACTGGCAGGTGCCGACACTACTGCACTCAAAGCAGTCGGCAAAAATGGGTACTTTACTCCTCAGTTCCCTGCTGTGGAATATCTTCCCGCATTCCTTGCCTCTTCAAATTGCCCTTACTTTTTGGCTCCTAATGGATCTAAGGTGAACGTCACTTACAATGAGGCGGAATCTAACGACTCTATCAGCGCAGAAGTGGCAAAAGCCACAACTTATACTGTCACAGCAGCCGACTATCAGAGCGCTTGGAAAAGCGATAAAGATTTCATTGAGGCCTTTGCCCCAATGACAACTGCTGCAGCAAATCTACCGGCTATTCTGAAGAATGGCATTGCAGATGCTCAGACCGGTCAATATGCAGTGGTAAACTACGTAGAAGCTTCTGAAAACCCTATCTTTATCCAACTTGGTGGAGGAGAAGCCCCAATGCAAGCTATTTATAGTGAAACCTTCAGCGAAAATCAAGGTGATTTCTTGATTTGGAATGAAGTGATGCCTGAAGATATCACATATGTTTGGCAGTGGGGAGGTGCAAACTACGGCATGAAGGCTTCTGCATATGTTAACGGCACAAACTATGCTACTGAGTCATGGCTTATTTCACCGGAAATCACTCTCGGAGGTGAGAAAGCAAACTTCTCATTTGAAGAAGCCACTAATCATTTCTCAAATATTGAGACAGCAAAACAGGAAGCTACTGTATGGATACGAGTTTCAGGATCTGATTGGGAACAAGTCTCCGGTTATGATTTCCCTGAAAAGTTAAGTTGGGATTTCGTATCTTCGGGAGATATCGACCTAAGCAAATATTGCGGTTCAACTATCCAGATAGGATTCAAATTTACTTCCACAGCAGCAAAATCAGGCACATGGGAGGTTAAGAATTTTGTGGTAAATGCTCAAGAAGGAAGTGTTGGAGATAATCCCGGATTCTTCGGCAAGCCTGCTAAGAAAGTTCTTGCAAACACTCCTGTCACTGCAAATAAGACAGCAGTATATCAATATGATGGCAGCAAGTGGACTGTTGCTGATGGGTTTATGGCTGTTCAACCAGCAGACTATGCTGCCATGGGCTTCAAAGTCAACGATCTCCAAGATCCTGCAATATTCCTCCCTCTCTATTTGAAGCAGAATGCTCCTTATGCAGTTTCCGGCAATACAATCAGAGTGGTTTATAATGGAACTGAATGTGACGTAGTCGTTTACAATGGGCAGACTTGGACAGTCAACAACAACAATCTCCAGACATTTACTGCACAGTTCATAAAGGAGAATGGAAGTTGGAGGTTTGAGAAATACATGGATGCAAAATCGTATGTTCTCTTCACTGAGGATGAACTCCTGTTCGACATGCCATATTTGATCGTTGCAGATGACAAATGTGCAACTGCTCTTGATGCATCCAAGTCATATGGATATTTACCAATAACTCCTGTAGAAATTGCAGAAGATGCCATCGAACAGAGAGGCGATGCCAATACTTATACTATTCTCAATGTGGTTACGGTAGATGGAGTTGAGTATACGCTTGAAAATGGAGAGTTCCTCATCAAAGACTCACTCGGACGATACCTCTATATGACCGGCACTTACAATAGTTTCAACTTAAGCAAGACTCCAACTATCGTAGACGGCAAAATCAGTACGGAATTCATCTTTACTGCCAAGCATGAAGGAGAAGGACAATGGACCATCACCAACAAAGGCAATAGCAAGTGGATTCAGTATTCTAAGAAATTCTCTTCTTATGGTTGCTATGCCACAGAACAAGATGAAGCAGTGCTTCCATCTCTCTACATTCTGACAGAAGAATAATCACCATCAATATCCTTCAAAAGTCGCTTTCCAGGCTGGAAAGCGACTTTTTTATTATGCAAATAGTTGCTTGATTAAAAAAAATTGTATACTTTTGCAAATGAAAGAATTTAAATGACAAAGAAACTGAAAAAAAATTCAATATACATATTGACGAACTAATTA
>CAMWQF010000125.1 GCA_947176285.1 uncultured Porphyromonadaceae bacterium | reverse complement strand
ACTGCCATTTGAGAGCTCCTTTCCGCCAAGCGTAAGCAAGGCCTAAAATAAGAATGAACATGAAGATTGCAATGCAGAGGAGGCCGTTAGGTCCGAGGCTGCGCATGATAGTAGCCCAAGGATAGAGGAAGATTGTCTCCACATCAAAGATAAGGAATAGGATGGCGAAGATGTAGTAGCCGGTTTTGAATTGAATCATTGATTCGCCTCGGGTCGGGATACCGCATTCATAGGTCTCGCCTTTCTTTACCGAGTAGGATTTTGGGCCGATCAGTCGAGCGATCCAGTAAGCAGCAAACACCAATGTCATGCCGGTGAGAGCCGCAGTAATCGCGAGGTCGCCGTTGCTTATTTCCAACAGTAAATTCATATATTAGATTATGTTTTAATTGTTTAATCAGATGTTAAGGTGTAGTGTGTTGTGGAGAGTCCACTACGCGAATGCAAAGTTACTTAAAAATTCTTAAAATCGCAATATTTTTTTTAGCAATTTTTTTTGAGGAATTTTTAAATAGACTTTATTTACACCCTTTTTTTGAGATATGGTCTTAATAAAAAATAGGACGCACGTTTCGTGCGCCCTATAAGATGGAAGTAATTTTTTCTTACTTGACATGGAGTAGATAACCGGCAGAGTGTGCTACTGTGGTAGGCGAATATTGTGATTGGGCTGTCGCTATGCCACAACTGAATGTGCCGTCTTGGCTTACAGTGCAGTCATAAGAAATCACATGGTTCCCTTTAGGCATCCACTCGAAGAATAGATTAGTCTGAGAATCTCTAACTTCTCGGTAGAATCCAACTCTATCCGAGGTTGTGAAGCCGGATAGTTGGACGGTAGGTTCAAGGCATGCACTGCGTTCGTCGGTCACTGCTACATAGTCCATATCGCGACCGGCAGTGATGAAAAGAGTAACACGTACTTTCATTCCCTTTTCTAAAGTTATGCCTTCTTTTGGAGTCAATTCGCCATTTGATCCTTCCACAAGTGCAACTATACTCTTTCGTATTGATAGTTCGGGAACTTCTGCCGGAATTACATCGAGTATTGGAGCCTCATATTGTGCTATCACACCGCCCCATGCAGGAGACTTACCTTTGCGAGAAATAGTCAATGACTTTTTCGATGCATCTTTGGCATTGAGTGTCATAGTGAACGCACCGGTCAGTTTTGCAGTTTCAGGAATGTTGATCTTTTTGCCTTTCAAGAAGAATTCAGTAGTGGATTCATTATTGACTCCCGAGGAAGATGACTGGTCATTAGCAGTCCAATCAGACCCTGATGTAAGGATTGCATTCACAGTCTCTACCGTAGACGTAGATTTCCAATCCTGATATTGGCGTCCCAGCACAAGCCATTGGCGCAGACTGTCAACGATCTTATTGGAAGGCTGTATTTCCGAAAATGCTTCGAGCACAAGGGTGGTAGTCTGCAGAGTTGTCATCCCGCCCCAACCGGAGTTGAGATTGTCAAACCACATTCCTTTTTCTGGAGATTCGCTCGCATATTGACGAAGAGACTCAAGGATTTCGCTTGCAGTCTTGTGATCGCCTACGCGCCAAAGGAGAGAAGCAGCCTTTGCCTTGGAGCCTATGCCAAGATCTTTCCATTCCTTAGCGATATCTTTATAGGCTTTATTGGCAATTGAGTTCATTTCAGTGCCTACAGCATCTTTAGGAAGATAGGAAGTGGGAAAACTACTGCGCACGTAAAGCCAATCAAGAAGATAACTTAGCGATTCACCTTTCTTATGATACTTCTTATAATCCTTAACAGTTTCTGCATCCACATAGCGGATTGCAGACTTCACCATGCCGTCAGGATTCTTCAGTTGCTTCATAGCTCCATCTTTAAAGATCATTGCAAAGTGGCGAAGAACGTCTTGGGTGATATAAGAAGATGGTTGCATTTCCGGACACCAGCTCCAGCCTCCGCTCCGATCTTGAAGAGAACGGATGTCGTCGAGAATCTGATTAATCGACTTTTGTGCCTCATCGTCGTTTAGAAGCGATCCAAGCCGGCTCATACGTAGAGTCTCAGACTCAGCATTGTTCACCCAAGGAGTATTGTTTAGTTCAGTAATCTTGAGATTGCCATCTTTCTCGAGATTGCTCTTCAGTGCAGCAAACTGAGAGTTTTGGTCGGAAAGGAGGGTTTCAAGCCCCTTCTTGAGGTTGGCATTTGAAGAAATGAGATTGTAAGCAACCGCATTACCAAATAACGCTCTCATTTTTGATGTAACGCTCTTCGAGTCAGGAATCACAATATCCGGAAGAGCAGTGATGCAATACCATGCAGGATTGTCGCAATATTGTAGAGTAACTTGGTCAGAATCTTTGAATTTAGGAAGTTTCACTTCAATTTCGTTGCCATTGGGTGCAATCCAGAAAGGAGTAGACTCAACCACAGGAGATGATGCCGGGAGGACGGGCAGGAGAGCCTGTTCCCCATCGCGGTGACCATCTGCTTCAGCGAATGCCCTGAATCCAACAGTAGATAAATCAGAAGGAACACTCCATGACATTGAAAGCAGAGTATTGGCAGTCGGATCAATAGCGGCAATATTGAAATCTTTTGCTTCGATAGTCTTTCCGGAAATAAGATCTATCAACTCAATACGGCACTTTGGAGAAAGAGTAGCATCTGAATTATTGAACACAGTGACAGTGAGGGTTATAGCATCGCCGGTGCGTACGAATCTTGGGGCATGGGTCGATACCATAATCGGTTTTGAAGCCACAGTTTCCAGTGCAACTTTCGCTGTCTGCAGCGACTTGTCATAGCCGATCAGTTGAAATGCCCAAGTGGTATTGAAATTGGGGACAGTGAAATCAATATTCACAATTCCTTCGTCGTCAGACTTTAAGTAAGGCTTAAAGAACGCTACAGGGAATTCCGTATCCCGTAATTCTATAGAGTCGCCACTTTCGGGAGCAGAACCATTGCCGGCTACAGCGGCTACATCCATTGCTTCTTCTGATATTGCTTCTTCTGCTTCCATCTCAACTCCATCGGAATCATCGAAAGCCATTTCATCGAGCATAGCAGATTCAGGAGCCGCCATTTTCATCAAAGGCATCGCCCTTGATGTGGATTGTACTGACATCTTTACTTCGTTGCGTATTCCGGAAGTTAAGTAAACTCCACCTGCGAAATCTCTATATCCATAGAAGCCCCAGGCTTGTCCATAGTTGTTGATTTCCGGGAAGTATAGTCTGGAATAGGAAAGGTATTTAGTAAATTTAAAAGAATAATGCATGTGCTGCATATAATTATTGTCTTCTCTCATGCTGTAGAATCTCTCGTATCTGCCAGACGAGGGAGCGAAATTCCAGTTGAATGGGGTAATTGCATTGAGGGAAGCATCGGTCATGACAGCAAGAGCAGGAAGACTTGATATTTCCCCGGAATTTCTATAAAAACGGAAACTCCATCGTTCTTCATCTCCGGCAGAAATCTTATCACGGAAAGATTCTGTGCATACTCTTAGGAAATCTTCTGAAGAAGCTGGCAAAATATTGATATTTTCCACCTCACTATCAAGATTGGAAAGATAGCTTAGATTGAGCATATATTTCTGATTTCCCTCAGGAGCCTTAACCGGAATTTTAAGGTTGTCTTTTTCAATGTGCAGCCAGTCTACCGAAATAATTTTGCCATCGCTTGACAAAACAGCCGGTATCCATCTGTCTGCCACTCCGCTGCCCACTGTCACATAGACATGACTTTCATTTTTCTTAGCAATTATTTTGTTATCGGGAGTCCAAAGAGAAGTCCCTGATGGAGCAACTTTATCAGATTTGCGCCACATAATAATTGTGGCGTCAGCCTTAACGGCATCATCTTCGCTTAATGCTACCTCTATATTATATTTTGCTGATGGATAATTTTTTGAAGGTAGTTTCAAGATAGGCGACATAAAATTGCCTACTGCTACTACTTCATCCGTAGCAACATTTTTCAATTTATAAGACAGCTCCTTTTTCACTTTTCTTCCGAGCATGTCATTGACATAGAATGTGAGATTTGGAATGCTATCTGATATATCTAATGTCAATCCACTGTTGGCAGCCTGGATGTTGTATTCCTTTCCGATAGCGAATCTTTCTGTAGGACCGGACTGTGTCTCCCCGGCAAGAGATGTGGCAGAGAGTTGGACGCGGAAGATTCCACGTTCAAACTGGGTCTCCTTAAGATTTGCAGTGGGGAGTTCAATCTCATATCTTCCTTCAGAATCAGCGGAGACAGATGCCTCATAAGTGGCTCCTCCTTGGAAAAACCATCTCATGGGAGGATTGTAAGACACGCTATATTTTACCGTAGCATCTGCTACCGGCATACCGGAGTAGGTGAGGACTTGACCTTTAATCCTGACTACATCTCCAGGATTTACCTCTTCTTCCGAATGTTCGGATGTAATGAAGAAAGTAGGCGCGACATAATCGGCAACCTGAATGCTGGTATTGCCAAGCCATTTGTTGTTCTCGTCATAGGCAGCAATCTGCCAGTTTCCAAGTAGACCTTGATTAGGGATAAGAAATTCAGCAGTGCCACGCCCATAACTGTCAGTGACTATGCTTTTATATTCCACTTCCTTGTTGTTGGCATCAAGAAGTTTAACATCAACCTTTCTTCCTGCGATAAGGCTCATGTCAAAGCCTTTAGAGTTGTAGGCTATTATGGCAACTTTGATGCTGTCGCCCGGATGACAGAGTGCTCTCTCTGAGAGAATTTGAACGCGGTTTCTGCTTATAGTATCCGGATTGAAGGAGGAATTAAAATATCGTGAATTGTTGCTCCATTTTGATCCATCAAAGGAAGCCTCTATTTCAAATCTTTCTTCTGAAACCGTTACACTCCCGTCTTTGTCTGTAGTAAGTGTCTTTACAAGTTGGCGCGGAATAGAATAATTTTTTCTTGTGTAGACTTTCACTTGCGCACCCTCTATTGGCTTTCCATTTGCTCCGTCTACTACAAAAAGGCGAGTAGTGGCGTCCGGATTCGACAAGGACATTACGCTAATGTCGCTGACTGTGAATGGTTGACGCCAACTTTCATTAAGGATAGGTTGATATATCCCTTTAGCATCAGAAGTGGCACTTGGGATGACTACATAAGTGCCTTTTGGCAAGATCCCGATTTCTGCCTTCGATGAGGCTTCGAATGGAGCGGAGCCATCGGCAGACACTTTGGCTGCTTTCATAAGTCGGCATCTTGCCGCCACATCTCTATTGCGGACTGCACTTTCTGCATTTATAAAAGGAGAATAGTCATAAACTAGAATCCAAGACTCATTGCAGTTAGTCAGAGTTACATCCATAGTGATAGGAGATGAAGAGAGATATTGATTCAAATATCTGATTTGAGCATTTGGTCGGGTCATCTCATTGATGATGTTTCTAAGACCATTGGCATACATTCCTTTTGGGAATTGGTCAACTGACTTTCTGAGCAATTCAACATATTCCTTTTTGGAGTATGGAAAAGCGGACTCGATCTCAGGCAGGGGATCCTCATTAATATAATCTCTAAAATTCGCGAGAATAATTTGCTCCCCTTCTGTGCCTTTCACCATGTCAAATGCCGACAAGAGAAATTTCATCCTCATACTGAAAGGAATAATTTCCGCTTTGTCATTAAGTGCTTGAGCAAGAAGGAGTGATTGATTTTGTGCAGATGTCTCGGCGATGAGTTTGTCGATGACCGTATCTCTTAGTGCCGCGCATTTTTGTGAAGGGGTCACAGCATCGGTTGCCCCGGGAAAGAAGGGGATAACGTCGCGGGTGGGATCGGAATAGACATTAAGCAGAGTAAAACATTGCTGGAATAAGAATTCATTGACATTCATGCCTAAAGAATAAGCAACTTCGGAGTCTTCAATAAATTTATTCCAATCCTTAAGTGGTCGCACATCGTTTTCTCCATTCTCAATGATACGATTGCAGAGATTAAGAATCTTATCAGCAAAAATGTCTCGGCTCCATTCATAAGGATTTGACGGGACGGAATCAAGCGACAGTTGTCGGTCGTCTACTTTCCATCTTTGTGAGTTATAGATAGTATTGTATATTTCGGCTTCTATCAGGTAGAAAGCCGGCTTCCATTCTCTTGGAGCAATGTTGGCGATGCTATCAATTTTTGCCAGACCACTTTCGGCATTTCCATGGCTTACAATGTTTGCAGCAGTGACTGATTGCACTGTAGCTTCAACAGCGGCAGCCCAGTCGCCATGAGCAACGGCGGCAGTGAGTTTGGCAGTTGCATTTTTTTCCACAGTCTGCGGATATGCAAAGTCTGGTGCATTCATAACTTTAGGGGAAGTCTTTTTAGCGGGGGCTGCGGAGCAAAGCATACCTCCTAAAAGCACGACAGTTGCCAATGTGGCAACTGTACGCAATGAAAAAGTTTTATGTATCATAAAATTGATTTATCAAAAATGATATGTAAGCCAGATGTCAAAGATCTATCGGTGAAGGGGGACAAGCATCGTCAGGACATGGCGAATCCTTTTTGTCTTTTGGCATTTTATCAGAAGGTCTTGGACCCTTATTGTCGTGGGAATGGCTGCCGCCGTGATGCTTCTTGCGCATTTCCTTCATCTTCTCGAAGAATTTTTCTTCTCCTTGATGCATATTGTAGATTTGCTTAGCCGAGAGGAAAGTCTCAAGTTTAGCATCAAACTTTTTTGTGATTTCGTTGTGCGCTTCGCGAGACTTTTGTTGAAGTTCGGATAGTTTTTTATAGTCTGCTTCTGAAGCATTCTTGTTTTTCTTCAACTCGCGTTCAAATTTCCAGACTTCTGCCCCGGATTGACGGCATTCTTTATCATACTCCTTATATAATGGAGTGAATTCCGCTTTTTGTTTTTCAGAAAGATCCATTTCTTTAGCGAGGAAATCGATTTTAAATTTCTGAAGTTCCTCCATCATCTTAGCCCTATCTTTTTCTTGAGCAAAGGCTGAGGGCAGCGCTAAGATGGTGATTAAAATTAGTAAAAGGTATTTTTTCATGTTTAGTTGATTAAGTTTCGCCGCATTGTCTTCATGCCAAAGTATATAAGACATAAGATAGCGCAGGCGAAAGTATAGTATGCTTACATTTCAGAATTGTCAAAGTCGGACTTAAATTCATCGAAAGAGGAATACTGGGAGCAGATTTCATCTTCAAGCATGAACATGTCGCTGTTGTCAGTAGGCATCATCCATTCGGAGTGGTCAGCATCAGCCATAGCAAGAGCAATAGATTCAGGAGGATTGTCAAGGCTAAGATCGGAAGTGGTCATCATATGAAACATCTTCATCATGCACCATATTCCGGCAAACATAGCAGCCATATAGACGTAAGGCTGCACCTTGCGCCACATAGACAATTTTTCCGGTTTCTTTTCCTGATATTCCGGCAAATTATTCATTATTTTGCTCCTGACACTGTCGAAATAATTGTCGGGAACAGTGAACCCAGTCTTCCCTCCGACCTTTTCGAGTATGTTGTGTTCAGTTTTCATGTAGAGATATATCTATATAAATGAGTGAATTATAAATTATAAAAAATAGGATAGAGGCAATTTTGCATTGCTTCTGAATATGAGACAAGAAGCAGCCGTATTGGTTTAAAGTTAAAAAATAAAAAATGCTATTGTAAAATCAGAAAATTTGTGTTAATTTTGCGTCCAAATGGCAAATTCCGCTTTACCTATAGATGAGAAGAAACTCATAGAG